>NC_020061.1:300000-549467 GCF_000330885.1 Rhizobium tropici CIAT 899 | reverse complement strand
TCATGATGCTCTCCGGCCTGGCGAACCATTCGTTCGCATCAGCGCCATCAACATCGGCCCAAGTGAAAACTCTCCGCGTTCTGCCTTGCGGGTGAGGTCACGCAAATAACCGCCCGCATTGTTGATGTGCCCTGCCCTTTCGAGGATGCAGGCCATCACGGCCGCAGCATTCTCGGCACCGAGTGCCTCACAGGCATTCTGGTAGGCACTCGGACTGACGGCCAGCATCGATCGCACGACCACCGCGGCTGACATGAGATCGCGCCAACTCCCGACCGCCCCGCCCGGCCCGTAATTCGAAATCTCAGGGCAGGCCTGCAAGACCATTCCCAGTGGAAAAGCCTTTATCGGCTCTCGCATTCGCCCAATGTCTGGGTTCGATTTCGCCCCCTGCTCTGTTTCAGAGCGAGGTTCAAATTCATTGCTGGATTCGGGTTTTGAATTCTGTATGTGACGTCCAATTTGGACATCATTGGTATCTGTTTTTTGAGAATCTTCCTGAAATTCCAGTTGGTTGATGATCTCTTCACGCAACATTCGCATTTCGTCGAGGACGGATTCAATATCTTTGAGGGTTGGGGAGCGGGGGATGCCTGCGAGCAGCTGCACGTAGTAGCCCTCCAGCTTTTCCCAATCGCCAGAAGCGCCCTCTTCTATCGCAGCCGTCAGCAGCTTACGAACGTCACGACGGCAGATCGTCAGTGCTTCCTTGGCGCTGCGGAAGTGCCGGCGCTCGGCTGCTATCTGCTGTGCGAGCTGCGCAAGCTCTTCGGCGCGAGCAAGCAGCGGCGCGAGGCTGAAGCCGAACGCATCTTCGATCTGGCCGCCATTGTCCTTTCGGGCGTATCGTTTGCCATTAGCACTGTCTTTGCGCTGGATCAGTCCAGCATCGACGAGTGCAGCAAGGTGGCGGCGCAATGTCGTGCCAGCAATACCATGCGCTCGAACGGAAAGCTGTTCATTTGATGGGAACACCACCAGGCCGCGCTCTTCCGAAAGCTCATTGTCGGGATAGAAGGTCAAGAGCGCATCAAGAACGGCAAGGGCGCGGTCCTGAATGCCGAGCACTGCCCTCGCCTCCGAGGCATCGCGAAAGATCTTCCATTTGTCGGCCGTCTTACCTGGCCGCATCTCAGCCGTTTTCATTTGCCCTCTTACCTGGGCAAGCGATATCGGCCGCCGCCCGAAGGGCGTCGTCACACTTCCAATCTGCATTTTTTCTCTCACCTTAATTGAGGCAAAAGAGATCCGCCCGCCAAATCGACGGTTACGACTCTTGACAGGGATTCGTGGAAATGCGATTCTCAATCTTGCTTAGGGAATACGAGAAGGGCTTCCACGACTTGGTCGTTTGGGGGCCTTTTTCTTTTGCGGCTTCAGTCTCCTTTGCTTCCCTCCTTCAGGAATTGCTCGTAGAGCGCATCCAAATTGCGGGAAAGATATTCTCCGAAACGGCCAGCATTCTTCGCCTTCATCGAGAGCGAGAAAGCTTTGCCCGTATTCTTGATTTCGGCCTGCACTGCCTTGTCCCGGGGCTGCCACTTCGCCTTTTGAGTCGAAACCTCCGCCTTCCTCACGGGCCGCGCTGTTCTGTTGAGCGCCTTGTACAGAGATGAAAAGCGTTCATCGGACGGCAATGCGTCGAAGCCGTCCGTGCTCAAAACTTCTGACACTTTGCCGCTATTGGCGAATTTTCCGACTAGAAGTGAAAGCTCTATCCAGCGCTCTCGGCCCACACCGGGAGCCGACCCGATTTTTTCTATGACGTTAGCCGAGATGCGCTCTGCCACCGTCATCATCTTCGAGACCGAAGCCGCATTCGCGGACAATGCCAAGGAAATCACCTCTCGGCCGTAACCAAGATCATCCAGGCGCTTGGCAAATAACGCCCTTTCGATAAAAGAGAGATTCGCGCGCGCGGAATTTTCCTGCCCTTGAGCAATGACATGGGAACGGTCGTCGATTGCCTTGACAATAGCCCGGACTTTTCTGCCGAGGTCCCTTGCTGCCCTTACCCGTCTGTGGCCGAAGACAACCTGATAAAGACCATCGACCTTTGTATGGGGCCGCACGAGAATAGGCGTATCCTGCCCACGTACCCTAATTGCCTCTAGCAGATCTTGATACTCGCCGTCGTCGTCTGATATCCGATCCTTTACGAAGGAGCCTTCAATTTGTGCCGGATCAAGTTCGATAATTGCCTCGCCTTCGAGATATTTGTCAGCCTGCTTTGCCAGCTCGTCCAGCGAACGCACGAGAGATTTGCCTGCGCCTCGCATTGGATATGCAGGTGCCGTGCCGCTATCTTCATGCAGGTCAGCAAGTCCCTCGAGCAGATTTTTCCGTGCCATCTCATTTGCTCCGAGCAGCCGTTAGCTGCTTGTTTTTCCGCATAAAACGTTCGTTTTTGTCAGCTGACAAATCGACGTCCCCATGACTCGTGAACGAGGCCGGCAATTTCAGCATTCACTGCATCCAACGATTCCATCGCACGGTCATACGTGCCTCTATTCATGGATGCCCGATCGACTTCGTACAGAGTTTGCTTGGTAATTCCGGCATCTGAAACCGCCGTCGACTTCACCATCTGGTTCTTTAGTATGAACTCGTTGAACATCGTGGACATAAAGCCGACCATCTGGGCTTGCGGAACATCGGTCGGCTCGTAGCGCGTAATCAAGTATCTGTACCAGGAGAGGTTCACTTCCGCACCAGCGGCACGGATCGGCTTTAGGATTCCACCAAGCATCAGAAGGAACTGACCCATCGACATCACGTCGAGCATCTGCGGATGGATTGTTATCAGAACACTTGTAGCTGCGGTCAGTGCGGTCAGCGTCAAATATCCGAGCTGCGGTGGACAGTCGACGACGACGACATCATAACGATCGTCGACCTCAGCCAAAGCCCGCGATATGCGGGTGAAAAACGTTTTGCCTTCATTAGAAGACTTATCAGACATCGCAAGCGGCGTGTCATATTCATACTCCTGCAAATCGAGGTTTGCAGGGACAATGTCCAATCCAGGAAAATTAGTGGTCTGGATGATCTCCGAGATCGGCTTTCTCGCACCATCATAGCGAATGGCATCATAGATGGACGCGATCTGATCGAGCTCCGGTTGGAAGCCGTGCAGAGACGAAAGGGATGCTTGAGGGTCGAGGTCTACGGCAAGGACGCGATGCCCCGTCAATGCCAGGTACTGCGCTAAATGCGCGGCGGTCGTGGTTTTCCCCGAGCCCCCTTTGAAGTTGACTACAGCAAGCACCTGCAGCTTTTCACCGCCGCGCCGGTGGGGAACATACATGCGGTTGTCGGATCGACCGTGCGTATCCAGATATTGACGCAGTTCCAACATCTGTTCGGCGGTGTAGGAGCGACGACCGGAGGACGATGTTTGAGGGGAGGGGCCCTTTCCGTCCAGATGCAGCTTTTTCAATGTGCTCTGCGATACGCCGACATAGGTCGCGACCTCCGCCAGCGAGAAGCTTCGCAATGTCTTTTTCGCGTTGGGCGGGAATCGTTGTACGCTAAGTAGGTGCAGCTTTTTCGAGATCAAATCACCCTGTTCTAGGATTTGATCTTCAAAGTGCATCGGCATCTTAAGCGAAGCCATCGAATTAGCGTTCATTGTCAGAAATCTTTCAGATAACGGTTTTCGGCCCGATATTGCCACTGAACCGTTATTATGTCCGATTCTCGCGGGCCGGCAAGGAAAATGCGGCTAATAAACTGTTAATAGCCGGGACGCCCCTTGACCTATGGTTAACGCCGCCATCTGTATTTCCCTTGCAAATCCAATCTGTTACCGCTCCGAGTCACAACGTTCGTTGCATATTTGTTCACTGGTGATTCCTACAACTAAGGGAATAACACGCGAGATCAGATCAGCGCGTTGTCGCCCAAAACCGCGCGCGACTCACCAAAATACCTTGTAGGATTCTACAACTGCCCAGCCATTCTAATCCGTGCTGATCTTTGTCGATAAATTTAAGCGACGGAGATCAGTATGAAGGTTGTTGCGATATCGACCAGACATGGGCTTCCTGCACAGCACCTTCTCGAAGCACATCATCGACTTCGAGCTCAAGTGTTTTCAAATCGGTTGGGTTGGGAGGTCGGTGTTCTTGACGGCCGGGAAGCGGACGTCTTCGACGCTCTCCAGCCGACTTACATACTCGCCGTATCGGACAGCGCTCGTGTGGCAGGATGCGCTAGACTCCTGCCGGCCATGGGTCCGACGATGGTGACCCATGTCTTTTCGTCACTGCTAACGCATGGACACCTAAACGCCCATCCAAGTATGATCGAAAGCTCCCGTTTTTGCGTGGACACAACCTTGGTCGATCTTCGCGGAGGAGGCCTCGTCCACGAGGCCACTTTGACCATGTTCGCAGGCATCATCGAATGGTGCATCGCAAATGGGTACACGGAGCTCGTCACGGTGACCGATCTTCGATTCGAGCGGATCCTTGCACGCGTTGGGTGGCACCTATCGCGATTGGGCGAACCAAAGAACATTGGCAAGACAATTGCCGTCGCGGGCACCTTACCGGTGAACGCCGAGACATTCCTGAGGCTTCGTCCATCCAGTTACCGTTCTGAATTCATCTCCCCAGATGGGCAGCGGAAAAGGAGAAATCCATGAACCAGCTCCGCTCTCACCACCGGCTTGTCTGCAAACTTCAAGACGCGCTCGGCCATAAGCTGTGCGCCGCATTGGAAGACGTGGATGTGATCGAAATAATGCTCAATCCGGACGGAAAGCTCTTTATTGAGCGCCTCGCTCACGGCGTTGCGGCGGCCGGCGAAATGTCCCCCGTCGCCGCGGAAACGGTGATCGGAATTGTGGCGCATTTCCTTCAGTCCCAGGTAGACACGAAGCAACCGATCATCTCCGGCGAGCTCCCGATAGGTGGGCACCGCTTCGAAGGCCTTTTACCACCAGCGGTCGCCAAGCCAGCCTTTACGATCCGCCGCCGTGCCCCACGCCTAATTCCGCTGGAAGAATATGTGCGGTCAGGCGCGCTGACGGGATGCCACGCCTTAATGATCCGAAAGGCGATTTCCAAAAGGCGAAACATCATCGTATCCGGGGGCGCCGGTTCTGGCAAAACGACGCTTGCGAACGCGTTGATCGATGAGATCGTCAAATTCGCCCCCGAAGACCGTTTGGTGATCCTCGAAGATACCGCCGAAATTCATTGTTCGGCCGAGAACGCCGTTCTTCTGCATACCAGCGATACCGTTGATATGTCACGATTGCTGAAGAGCACGATGCGACTGCGCCCCGACAGGATTGTCGTCGGCGAAGTCCGCGACGGTGCCGCGTTGACTCTGCTGAAGGCGTGGAACACCGGTCATCCCGGAGGCGTTGCGACAATTCACTCGAACACCGCCATGTCGGCCCTCCGCCGCTTTGAACAATTGACCGCAGAAGCAAGCCAGCAGCCGATGCACGAGGTTATCGGTGAGGCAGTCGACCTCATCATCTCCATTGAACGGACACCGCGCGGGCGACGGGTTCGAGACGTCATCCACATCGAACGGTTCGCGGAGGGCCAATACCAGATCGGTTCAGACCAACTCGATGAGGAAGAGGAGGCCCGTCATGTCGCGTAAGCCTTCGCTCGCCAAGGTCACATTCTCTGTCCTAACGACAGTTCTCGCTTCGCTTGATCCGGCACTCGCCAGTTCGGGCGGTGGCGGACTGCCCTGGGAAGGACCACTGCAGCAGATTCAAGAGTCGATCACCGGACCTGTCGCAGGATACATCGCACTTGCGGCTGTCGCCATAGCCGGCGGCATGCTCATATTTGGTGGGGAGTTGAACGACTTCGCGCGGCGACTTGTATACGTGGTTCTCGTCGCCGGCATTCTGCTCGGTGCCACGACCATTGTGGGCCTGTTCGGCGCGACTGGAGCTTCAATTGGCCTGACGAGGGAGCTGGTCGCCTCGGACGGCTTCCAAGGCGCAGGAGTGACAAATGGCTGAGTCCGCGTCCGGTCTGCAGCGGAACCGCATCCACCGCGCGCTGTCGCGCCCGAACCTTCTGGTGGGCGCGGACCGGGAACTGGTGCTGATCACCGGCTTGGCCGCAGTCATCCTCATCTTCGTCGTTCTTACGATCTATTCGGCGCTCTTCGGCGTTGGCGTCTGGATTGTCATCGTCGGGCTCTTGAGAATGATGGCAAAGGCCGATCCGCTCATGCGACAGGTCTATGTCCGCCATATCTCGTACAAGCATTACTACAAGGCGACCTCCTCGCCGTGGCGCCGGTATTGAGAGGAACGCATGGTCGCTCTCAAACGCTTCCGGGCCCCCGACCCATCCTTTGCTGATCTCGTCCCCTATGCCGGCCTCGTCGACAATGGTGTTCTCCTGTTGAAAGACGGAAGCCTGATGGCCGCCTGGTATTTTGCGGGACCAGATTCAGAGAGCGCCACGGCCCTCGATCGCAACGAACTGTCGCGCCATATCAATACAATCCTCTCGCGGCTCGGGAGCGGCTGGATGATCCAGGTCGAGGCAGTTCGCATCCCGACATTCGACTATCCGTCGGATAATCGTTGTCACTTTCCCGATCCTGTAACTCGCGCGATCGACGCCGAGCGGCGGGCGCATTTCGCCCGCGAACAGGGGCATTTCGAGAGTAAACACGCGCTGATCCTGACCTATCGGCCGCTCGAATCCAAAAAAACGGCGCTCAGCAAATACATCTACTCGGACGAGGTGAGCCGCAAGAAGACCTATGCCGACACGGTGCTGTTCATTTTCAAGAACGCGGTCCGCGAGATCGAGCAGTATTTCGCCAATACGCTTTCGATCCGTCGCATGGAAACGCGGGAGGCTCTCGAGAGGGGAGGGGCGCGGGTTGCCCGCTACGACGAACTGCTCCAATTCGTTCGCTTCTGCATCACTGGTGACAACCATCCGATCCGGCTGCCGGATGTGCCCATGTTTCTCGACTGGATCGCGACCGCCGAGCTTGAACATGGGCTGACCTCAAAGGTTGAAAGCCGCTTCCTCGGTGTCGTCGCGATCGACGGCCTGCCGGCCGAGAGCTGGCCGGGGATCCTCAACAGCCTCGATCTCATGCCGCTAACCTACCGCTGGTCGTCGCGCTTCATTTTTCTCGACGCGCAGGAGGCCAGACAAAAACTGGAGCGGACCCGCAAGAAATGGCAGCAGAAGGTGCGCCCATTCTTCGACCAGCTTTTTCAGACGCAGAGCCGTTCGCTTGATCAGGACGCCATGAACATGGTCGCCGAGACAGAAGAGGCTATCGCCCAGGCTTCGTCGCAGTTGGTCGCATACGGCTATTACACGCCCGTCATCGTTCTCTTCGATCACGATCGTGAAGGACTGCAGGAAAAGGCAGAGTCCATCCGCAGACTTATTCAGGCGGAGGGCTTCGGGGCGCGCATCGAAACGCTCAACGCCACCGATGCCTACCTCGGCAGCCTACCGGGCAATTGGTATTGCAACATCCGCGAACCGCTGATCAATACCAGCAACCTTGCCGATCTCATTCCGCTCAACTCTGTCTGGTCGGGCTCCCCTGTCGCGCCGTGCCCGTTCTACCCGCCGAATTCACCGCCACTGATGCAGGTGGCGAGCGGGTCGACGCCGTTCCGGCTGAACCTACATGTCGACGACGTCGGTCACACACTCATTTTTGGGCCGACCGGTTCGGGCAAGTCGACGCTGCTTGCACTAATCGCCGCGCAGTTCCGGCGCTATGAACGCGCCCAGATCTTCGCCTTTGACAAGGGGAACTCTCTCCTTCCGCTGACCCTTGCCACCGGAGGTGATCACTATGAGATCGGTGGCGACGCTCAAGAAGAGGCGAAGGCGCTGGCCTTCTGCCCGCTGTCGGACCTCTCCAGCGACAGTGATCGCGCATGGGCCGCGGAATGGATCGAGATGTTGATCGCGCTGCAGGGCGTGACCATCACCCCGGACCACCGCAATGCGGTCTCTCGCCAGATTGGCTTGATGGCCAGTGCAGCGGGCCGATCTCTCTCGGACTTTGTAAGCGGCGTACAGATGCGCGAGATCAAGGACGCGCTCCATCACTACACCGTCGATGGTCCCATGGGCCAGCTTCTCGATGCTGAGAAAGACGGACTGTTGCTTGGCTCATTCCAGACCTTTGAGATCGAAGAGTTGATGAACATGGGCGAGCGGAACCTCGTACCTGTTCTCACCTATCTGTTCCGCCGCATCGAAAAGCGCCTCGATGGCTCACCGAGCCTCATCGTCCTAGACGAAGCCTGGCTGATGCTCGGCCATCCGGTCTTCAGGAGCAAGATCCGAGAGTGGCTGAAGGTGCTGCGCAAGGCGAACTGCGCGGTGGTATTGGCCACGCAATCCATTTCCGATGCTGAGCGTTCCGGCATCATCGACGTGTTGAAGGAATCCTGCCCCACGAAAATTTGCCTGCCGAACGGCGCCGCAAGTGAGCCTGGGACCCGCGAGTTCTATGAGCGGATTGGCTTCAACGAGAGACAGATCGAGATCGTTTCGAATGCGATTCCTAAGCGAGAATATTACGTCGCAACGTCCGAAGGCAGGCGGCTCTTCGACATGTCGCTCGGCCCCGTGGCGCTCAGTTTCGTTGGCGCATCCGGCAAGGAAGACCTGAAGCGCATCCGCACGCTCAGTTCCAAACACGGCCGCGACTGGCCGATCCACTGGCTACGAACGAGAGGAGTTCAGGATGCCGCAGCGCTGCTCAACCTCGAATAAATTGCTCACTGGCCTGGCGGCTGTCGCATTGATGGCCGGCACTGTCGTGCCCGCAAATGCTGGAACTGCCACGGGTGCCGCCACCGAGTGGACGCAGGTCCTCAATAATGGCGAGCTGGTCGCTTTGGTCGGGAAGTCCGGCGAGCAGATCCAGAACCAGCTCACCCAGATCAGCCAGCTCGCACAACAGATCGAAACGCAGCTGAATATCTACCAAAACCTCCTCCAGAACACGGCGACGCTTCCGTCGCATATGTGGGGGCAGGTCGAAAGCGATCTCAACCAGCTGCGCAGCATCGTCGACCAGGGCCAGAGCATCTCGTTTTCCATGGGCAATGCGGATGATGTGTTGCAACAACGTTTTCAGAGCTACTCAAGCCTTAAAACCAACCTGCCAGACAATTCGTCGTTTTCTACCACCTATCAGTCCTGGTCCGATACGAACCGGGACACGATCGCCAGCACGCTGAAGGCGGCGAGTCTGACGGCCGAGCAATTCGATAGCGAGGAAGGCACGATGTCCTCGCTGCGGTCCATGTCCGAGACCGCCGACGGGCAGATGAAAGCCCTGCAGGTCGGGCATGAGATCGCCGCGCAACAGGTCGCCCAGATTCAGAAGCTTCGCGGCCTCGTCTCGCAGCAAATGACGATGATGGGCACCTGGCTCCAGACCGAACAGACCGACAAGGACCTTGCGCAGGCGCGGCGTGAGAAATTCTTCAGCGGGACTGCCCCTTCCACCTCCGGCGGCGAAAAGATGAAAGTCGAGTGGTAAGCACATGACAACAATATGTCTTCGGCGGCTCCGCACCGCGATGGTGATTGCCACCTTCTGCATGCTGGCAGCACAGCCGGCAGTCGCCCAAGAAGGTTCAGTGCTGACCTCATTACAGAGCCAGATCACCACGGCCGCAAAGGGGTGGGAAACTACTGTCATGGATGCGGCGAAATCCTTGTTCTGGATCCTCGCGACAATCGAGATTGGCATCGCCGCCGTCTGGCTCGCATTGCAGGCAGCTTCGCTAGACAGCTGGTTTGCCGAGCTTGTCCGGCGGATCATATTCGTCGGCTTTTTTGCCTTCGTTTTGGGACAGGGGCCGGCCTTTGCGAAGGCAGTGGTGGATAGTTTGTTTGAGATTGGGGCTGGAGGCGGCACGGCCTCCCCAGCAGACGTCTTCAATGCTGGACTCGCCGTCGCAACGAAGATGTCGGAAAAGATACAGTTCGGTCTTTTTGAGGACAACGCGTTGGCGATCTCGGCTGCTTTTGCAATGGTCGTCGTCGTCATCTCATTCTCGCTTGTCGCCGCGATTTTCGTGTCGGTCATGGTTGAGATGTATATCGGCCTTCTTGCCGGTATGATCATGCTGGGGCTTGGCGGCTCGTCCTATACAAAGGATTTCGCGGTCCGATATTTGGTCTACGCCTTCTCGGTCGGAATGAAACTCATGGCGCTCGTCATGATCTCGCGTATCGGATCAGAGGTGCTGATCGGGTTGGCAGACCAGCCCGACATTGGCGACCAGTTCCAGACTGCGCTTGCGATCGCTGGTATCGCTGTCGTGGTCTTCATTATCGCCATCTACGTCCCGAACATCATGCAGGGTGTTGTTCAGGGCGCGTCCGTCTCGGGCGGAATGGAGGCAATAAGGCACGGTGGTCAGGCCGCATCGTTTGCGACAGGAGCAGGGTTCCTCGCGGCGGGCGCTGCCGGGGCGGGATTTGCGGCGGCTCAAACCGCGCGCGCCGCGGGGTCATCCGTCGCAGGCGCAATGCTGCGGGGTTTCGGCGCAGGGATCGGCTCGGCAGGAAAAGCGGCGGGCTCGGCTACCAAGGAGAAGGCCATCGGCTCTCCCGGTGCCTACGCCGGGTCTATCCTAGGCCTTGCTAACGCCAAGCTGGATCAGGCGCGCAGTGGGCACAGCGGACCAAAGCCACTTCCCGAACTTAAAGACTAATAGCAATCAGAAAGTGATCGATCGATGGCAGCGAAACGCGCTCCCGAAAACCCGTATCTTGCCGCGCGCCAGGAATGGAATGAGCGATACGGCTCCTATGTGCAGGCCGCGGCCGCATGGCGCATCGTCGGCATACTGGGTCTGACCATGGCCGTGATCGGCTTCGGGTACGCGATATACCTAAGCACGCAGGTGAAGCTGGTGCCTTATATCGTCCAGGTCGACAAGCTCGGCACCTCGGTCACCTCAGGGTTCCCCGAGCAGATCGAATACGCGGATGTGCGGGTGGTGCGCGCCACGCTTGGCAACTTCGTAACGAGCTTCCGCAGCGTCACACCGGATGCCGTAGTGCAAAAGCAATATATCGATCGAACCTATGCGCTTCTGCGAGCTTCCGATCCCTCGACCCAGAAGATCAATGACTGGTTCCGCAGCAATTCGCCGTTCGAAAAGGCGAAGTCGTCGACGATCGCCATCGAGGTCAACAACATAGTGGCGCTCTCCAATCAGACTTATCAGATCGACTGGACCGAATACGAACGGGACCGGAAGGGCAAGGAAACCGGGACGCGCCGGTTCCGCGGAATCGCGACGGTTGCGCTTACCGCGCCGCAGGACGAGGCGACCATCCGCCTCAATCCGATCGGCCTCTACGTTAGGGATTTTGACTGGACGGCACAGCTTTGAGGGCAGGGGATTTGACATGCACAGAACAGCACTAATTGCAGCCACCGGCTGCTTGGCGGGACTCGTCTTTGTGGGCGGCGCTGAGGCGCAGACCATGACGGCAAATGAGGTGAATGGCACGACCATTTCCAGGAAATGGCGCGTCGCGCCCGGACTGGTGACGGCAGGCTCCGATGGCAAGGTCACCTTTCTCTTCGGCGAAACCCAGCCGTCCGTTGTCTGCTCGCCCTTGCAGGTCTGCGATATCGAACTCCAGAGCGGCGAGATCGTCCGCGATGTTCTCGTTGGAGATACTGTTCGCTGGAAGGTGGAGCCTGCCACCTCCGGTGCAATCGGCGGCCAAGCGATCCATCTGATCGTCAAGCCGTCGGAAGTAGGTCTTGTCACCTCGATGGTGGTCACGACGTCGCGACGCACCTATTACATCCAGCTCAAGTCACATCCGAGCCAGTACATGGCACGCGTCGGCTTCGAATATCCGGAGGACGTCTCGACCAAGCTCGCCGACATCAATTCCCGGCTCGAGACCGGCGGCATTCCCGGGGCGGCACCCGACAAACTGAACTTCTCATATTCCGTGAGTGGCTCGGCACCTTGGAAGCCGACGCGGGTCTATTCGGATGGCGTGAAAACCTACATCCAGTTTTCGAAGTCGATCTCAGGTCAGGATGCACCGGTGCTGGTCGTGATCCACGGCGGCCAGAGCCGCATCGTCAATTACCGAATGAAGAACGACTTGATGATCGTCGATTATGCCGTCGACGAGGCGATCCTCGTCTCCGGCGTCGGCTGGCGCCAGCAGAAGATTACCATTCGGCGAGGAGGCTAAGCTATGCACAAGCTTCTCGTCATCATCATCAGCGGCTTTCTCACCGCATGCCAAACTGCTGGGGATGGGTCTGACGCCAGGTCAAACGCCGCGCCGGTCTCCGGGCCCGCCGCAAGTGCCATCGCCGCCGACATGGCAAGCCGGCTCGCCGAGCAGATCAGTCCCGTGAGGTCGACGACAATCAAGATGGAAAGGGACACATCGGAGTTTGCGGCGGCACTCGAGGCGGCCCTCAAGGGCTCTGGCTACACCGTTCTAACCGACGGCAAAGTTGGAAAGGACGTGAAACCGGTCGAGCTCACTTACGCGATCGATGGCACTCAAGATCAGGTGCTCGCGCGGCTGTCAACACCGTCCATTACCCTTGGCCGCGCATACAAAGCAACGGCCGCCGGTGCGACGCCGGCAAGTCCGCTCTCCATCATGCAGCGTAATTGAGGGGAAAGGTATGATCCAATCGCTCCAGCTCGGCCCTTCAAAGCAAGCCGACGATCCGAAAGGAATGCGCCGCCTCAATCGGCTGCCAATTATTACCGCAACCGTCCTCATCGCGCTATTCTTCGGCGTGGTCGTGATCGGCCTATCGTGGCGAGGACTTCCCTTCAACTGGAGCTACGATATCGACAGCAACTTGAATACACCGGCGACGAACTTCGGTGACCAGCTCAAGCGCGGCATCAGTGACGGCATCATCGGCGAGCCAGGTGAGCGCGAAGTGCTCCAGCCAACACCCACCGTCGAGCAGAAGGTGGAGAAGGGAGCACCTGTTATAGACCGCCGGCCTACGGAACGGCAAGAAAGAGGCCCGCAGCTCGAATCAGAGGAGGAATGGCGAGCCCGCCTAAAGCGGGAGCAGGATGAACAATATATCCGTGAAGCTCAGCGCCAGCGGATGGCTCACCTGCAGGCGCGGGCAACCGCTTTGGACTCGCCTTTGAAGGTGGATATTTCTGATGTCGAGAAGGCCGCTAAAAGTTCCACAGACGCCGGTCGTCAGACTGCGACGACGACAGCCAACAATGCTTCTGATCTCTACACCGCCGCATCGAAATCCGGGCTGACGGCCCAGAACGTCGACCCGAATGCCCAAAGTTCGAAGGAGGATTTCTTCAATCAGGACATCAAGGATCTTGGCTATTTGCCGAATAAGGTCGTGCCGCAGATGTCGCCGTATGAGCTGAAGCGCGGCTCGGTCATTCCAGCCACGTTGATCACAGGTCTCAACTCAGACCTTCCGGGCCGGATCATCGGGCAGATCAGCCAGAATGTCTATGATAGCGCCACCGGCTACCGGCTCCTGATCCCGCAGGGAGCCAAGTTGTTCGGCCGTTACGATTCCAAGGTTTCCTTTGGCCAGGACCGCGTGCTCGTCGTCTGGACCGATCTGATCTTCCCGAATGGCTCGACGCTGCAAATCGGCGGCATGGCTGGGACCGATGGGGCAGGTTATGGCGGGTTCAAGGATAAGGTCGATCGGCATCTCTGGCGCACGTGGAGTTCGGCAGCACTTGTCGCGATACTCGGAACCGGCATCGACATGTCGATGCCCGAAAGCACGACGCTTGCCACCCAGGACACGGCCTCCGATGCCGCCAGACGGAATTTTGCGGACACCTTCGGTCGCGTTGCCGAGCAGACGATCTCGAAAAACTTGAACGTTCAGCCGACAATCCAAATCCGGCCGGGATACGAGTTCAATGTCTTGGTCGATCAGGATATCGTCTTCCCCTCTACGTACAGCAGTCAGTGATACAGCATCAGAAGAGATCTTTGTTTAACTTCATCTCTTGGTCAGAAGGTTTGATTGCGAAATAGAGGTGAATAGACGTTTGCGCGGGTGAGCGCAGATCTGTATCACTTCCGAAGGAGCGGGGGCGCCTTCACGTACAACAGAAAGGAGACAGGTCTGTGGATCCAGCCTTAAGCGCTCTCATTGACATGGTTGAAGCCTCATACGATGAACGGAGATCATGTCCCAGGACGTGGTGTAGCTTAGACGACCACGGCTCATCCCAGAGGGTCGGATGAGTATCAGCTTGCTGCTGGCAGGCTGATGAGCGGATCATCGCTCATTGTGGCGATTGTCTCAAGTGTCATGTAGCGGGATCGCTGGACGGCCCATTCATCGTTCTGTTCGAGCAGCAGCGCACCGACCAGGCGCACGATGGCGTCGTCGTTGGGGAAAATGCCGACGACCTCTGTGCGCCGCTTGATCTCACCGTTCAATCGCTCAATGGGGTTGGTCGAGTGAAGTTTGGCCCAATGCTGCTTGGGAAAGGTCATGTAGGCGAGCACGTCTTGCTCGGCACTGTCCATGAGACTGGCGAGCTTCGGTACCTTTGGCCTGATCTGGTCGGCGACGTTGCGCCACTGAGTGCTTGCGGCCTCCGGCGTGTCCTGAGCGAAGGCCGTTGCAATGAACGCGGAGACAACCCGGCGTCCGCTCTTTCCAGCATGGGCCAAGGCATTGCGCATAAAGTGCACCCTGCAGCGCTGCCAGGTGGCGGAAAGCACTTTCGATACTGCGGCCTTGATGCCCTCATGGGCATCGGAGACGACGAGCTTGACGCCGCGCAGCCCCCGCCTGATCAGCTTTCGAAGAAACTCGGTCCAGATCGCCTCGGCCTCGGACGTGCCGATCTCCATGCCGAGCACTTCGCGTCGGCCATCGGTGTTGACGCCGACGGCGATGATTACGGCGACGGAGACAATACGACCACCGCGCCGAACCTTGAGGTAGGTCGCATCGATCCACAGGTAGGGCCATTCTCCTTCGATGGGCCTGTCGAGGAAGGCCTTCACCTTCTCATCGATCTCCTCGCAGAGCCGGGACACCTGACTTTTGGAGATGCCCGACATGCCCATGGCCTTGACGAGGTCATCAACAGAGCGGGTCGAAACACCCTGGATATAAGCCTCCTGGATGACCGCCGTCAGAGCCTTCTCGGCCATGCGGCGCGGCTCCAGGAAGCTCGGGAAGTAGCTGCCGGTGCGAAGCTTGGGAATGCGCAGCTCGACGGTGCCCGCCCGTGTCTCCCAATCCCGGTCGCGATAGCCGTTACGCTGGGCCAGCCGGAAGCCATTCTTCTCGCCATAGGCCGCGCCGGTCTTCGTGCCGACCTCCAGCGCCATCAGCTTCTCGGCAGCAAAGCCGATCATCTCCCGCAGCAAATCGGCATCAGCGCTCTTCTCAACGAGTGAGCGCAGGTTCATCATGTCGTCGGTCATCGGTGGTGTCCCTCAGGTTGGCTCTAAGCAACCCGACCCTACCGGAAATCACCGATGGCTATGAAATCAAGCTACACCACTCCATGGGACACGATCATGAACGGATGATCAAACGCGGGCTCAAAGGGTTCGTTCATTCGTGCGGATTTCAATTCTTTGCATATCTGCAAACGGAAGGCCTTAGCGCCCGCGCGCTCAGTTCCTATCCCGAGAAATGGCAGAAAATTTACCTAAGCAACCAATATTCTCGGGTGGATCCGGTCGTTACGGAAGCCAAACGCCGGATGGAGATGTTTTCCTGGGCGATCGATGACTGGCCGTCTCGTGGGAGCTCTGAGTTCAATCGTTTTCGGGATGAAGCGGTAGAACATGGCATTCGCAGTGGGGTGACGGTTCCCGTTCAAGGCAGTTTCGGCTCGATCATTATGCTGACATTCGCGTCCTCGGGGCATAAAGCTGATATTTCAAAATGTCAAAAGCAACTAAACCCGCTTCAGGCGGTGTTGGCAATTCACTATCGCCTGAAGATCATAGCTGCGTCGACGATCGTCGCACCCAGCCGGCTGCTTTCACCAAAGGAAGCGATGTGTCTTACGTGGGCGGCAAAGGGTAAAAAGGCTTGGGAGATTGCCATTTTAATGGGAATTACCCAACGAACAGTGCAACACCATTTCGATCGCGCACGCAAAAAGCTGAATGCCGCGACGATCCCTCAGCTCGTGGCAATCGCGAAGGACCGCGGTTTGGTTTAACCATCATTCGTTGTTTTCGGAGGGCACATCGGGAACATAACCAAGCGCATCGACGATTTCCGAGAGTTCTTCCTGCTGCGCTTCTGACTTCTTTTGACGATCGAGATACTCATCTTGCAGGCTCTTGAGCACGTCCCTGGAAGTCGAGGCGTTGGCGGTTGCAAGAGTCCACGTTTCGTAGACAGCTTCATCCGCGGCTAGAAGTCGGCGGTGCTCGCGGATCGCAGAAATTGCTAACGCTTTCAAATCGGCTTCTCGCATCGCTTTATAACGAGACTCTCTTTTGCCGCTTGTCTCGAATGAGACCTCGTTGTCCATCCGCTTCTCCTCTTACCTCGTTTGCGACCCGGCAAGGATCGAGACCTTCCGGTAGCGTATACGCTTTGCAGAATAGATCCCATCCTTCAGTAAGATGGGTGGCTACAAACTCGACAATTCATTGCTCGCAAGAAGAGGGCATCAGTGAACGCCTAATCACCCTGATTCGTATGAACATTCCATATCCGGAATACGGCTGTAGAGAATACTCCGTGGAGAAATACTCTGCAAGCCGCTGCTCTCTCCAGCATGGAGATTCGAGAGGTGTTTGCACGGAATCTGAAAGCCGCGCGTCAAGCCAAAGGCCTGTCGCAAGAAGAGCTCGCGTTTGAGGCAGGCATCGATCGAACTTATATCAGTTCTTTGGAGCGCAGTGTCTATAATGCAAGCATCGACGTTGTCGATCGCCTGGCGACGGTCTTAGGTGTTGAGGCGTCTGAACTGCTGAAACGTCGGCCTGAGACAAAAATTGAGCCACTGAGATGACGGGTACAGGGCTGGGAACCGAAAACAAGGCAAACAAGGACGCAATGCTCAGCGCGTCCTCAACCCCGAATGTCCGACAGGCTCTGGAGGAATTGCTATGCGGCCATAAAAGGTCATGCCATCCGGCGAACGTTCCGCGGTACCCTTTTTCGCCTGTGGCGTTGGCACTTTGGAATTGCCCTTCAACTTTTCGACGAGGATGATTATGCATGCCGGGGATGTTCCATCCGTCGCGCCGTTTCCGACGTAAGAAACTCGAGTGCTTATTTGCCTCCGATCCTCGAAAGATCGATCCGAATTCCGGCTTGGCCAATAACCTCATTCACCTTCGTCCGCATCTCGGGAGTGGTCGCGGTGGCTGGCGGTTCATCGACGGACCGCGCTTCGCTTTGCCGAGGCAATTCGATGGAGGCTCCTGGATCCTGCGCTTGAAACACACCGACGCCCTCGAACTCGCCGGCTTTCCACGCATAGAGCGCATCCTCGAAAATCTGGCGGAAGACGTCATCGCTCTTCGGATCGCCGTACCATTTGGCAACAATGCGCAGGACCTTGGCGAACATCGCCGTTCCCTTGCGCAGGTTCTGGCAAGCATCGACCAAATCCGTTTTGAGATCGGCCAGGTCCTTGACGCCCACACCGGCTGGAAACTGCGTCAGACCGACACGAACGACAGCGTTGCCGGCATATTGGCGCACGATGTCCATCGCCTCGTCGGGTGATCTGGCCTTGGGCACCAGGATCAACCGCCCTCCCGAGCGCACGGTCACCGCAAGGGGATCGGCAGAGCCCGCCGCCGCGACGAACTGCTCGACGATCGCGGGTTTCAGTGAAGGGTCGGCGCAGTCTTTGATAAGGGCGGCGTCGAGCATGGGACCTCCTCGGCATCAGGTGTTGAAAGAAAAAACGACTGGCCTGGAAAACAGCTTTGCCCAGGCGGCGGTGCTGGCGCGCTGGATGGCGACAATGGACGTGCCTTTGGTCCACCAGCCGTTGCCGACCGCAACGATCACGTCCGGACTGCCGAGCATCGATTGCAAGACCGGCCAGACGAGCAGTTGCTCGTAGCAGATCAGCACCGCCACCCGCCCGGAGCCGAGCGCGACGACAGGATTTGCAAAGATGTGCGCTTGCGCTCCGGCGTTGCCGCCGAAGAGCGGCTGCCAGGGCTGCCACATCGAGCCCGGAACCGGCATCCGTTCCCGGTAGAGGATCCGACTGCTATCTGCGGAGATTGCAACCACCACATTGTCGTATCCGGCCGCGTTAACGACTGCCGCGCCCGCGAGAACGGTCGTGTCATGCCCTGATAGCGCGCGGATCCAAAGCCGTTCGACCGTCGGCGTCCAGAAGCCCAACGTACTTTCAGGAAGGATGACGGTTCGAACACCGTCGGTCCCTCGTTCAAGCACCGTTGCAATTAGATCACGGTGGCGGGCCATGCTGGTGTCCCGCCCGACCGACGCACCCAATTCGAGATCGACGCCCCGCCAGGCTTCCGGTAGCTTCGGGTCCGTCCACGAAGCGGCGGACCAAAGCCAGAAGCCTATAAGGCCCATGGCGACAGTTGGGCAGAGGCGGGAAACGAGGCCCGCCAAGCCGGCTGTCGTGACGGCCAGTCCCCACCATCCCCATCCCGGAAACAACACGCCTGCGGCCGTGATGGGATGCGCCCAGCCGGTAATGCCGAAAGGGGGAACCACCATCAGTACGGCCGCCAGGACGTAGCGGCCCGGACGAAGGCCAACCTCCTTCGTCCACAGGAGCGCATGCGCCGCGACAAAGCTGGCCGAGGCAGCCAGCCACAGCAGCAGGCCCGGCCAGATATCCGCAGCATAGAAGGTGGCCACGCCTTGCGGCAGGCCGCGCGACGCCGACAGGAAATATGCTGCGGAAACCAAGGTTGCCGTCTTTTTCGTTCTCGACAGCGACCAGAGGACGGGAAAGCCGAGCGCCACCGGCAACAACAGCACGTGGCCGCTCCATGCCACCGATCCGACGCCGACCGAGGCGATGATAAGCAGCGTTGGCCAAACCCAGTCATGGCGCATAGGTCAGCACCTCACGCGCCAGACCGAGAATGCCGGATGTCGGCACAGGCCCGAAATAACGGGAGTCGAACGAGCCGGCGAAGGCCGAATGCAGGAAGACCTCACCGCCCGGTACCACGCCGCCCGAAAACCGTGTCAGCGGCCGACCTTCTCCGTCTTTTTCGGCGACAGTGGAAGCACGAACCAGGCGCCCATCGACCGTCACCTCGTTGGCGATCTCGACGCGCTGGCCGGCGACCGCGACCACCGACTTGATGAGCGGCGCGAGATGACCGGGGCAAAGTCCGGAGCGGAGATAGCCGCGCGCCCTCGCTTCGTGCATGGCGGCTGTGTCCGGTGGGCAGATGAACACCAGGTCGTCCACACCAGGCGAACGGTCGAGCGGGACAATCTGCCAGAGGCCAAGTGGCTCGCTCGGCGTAAGATTGATGCGATAGCTGCCTAATAGACCGGCCAGTCCGATCACTGCGATGGCGGCAGCAGAAACCGATGAAGTGACGGCAGCTTGTTTTCGCTGCGCCATGGCTCGCTCGCGTGTTCGACCCGGACGCGTCATTTGAGCGAGAGCCCCTGGCTCTTCGTTTGCCGCAGCGTCTCGGCCTGCTTCAACGCCTCGGTCGTGCGCTCATGCGCGGAAAGTTGCTGCACCGTTCGCATCGTGCTCCAGGCCGATTGCACTTCCGCCTTCTGCCCGGCAGACATGCTCGAGGTCACCGACTGGAAGGTCTGACCTGTCATGTCTTTGGCGGCGAGCGGTAGGAAGGTGCGTTCCCCGAAACGTTCCGATACGGCTCTCGCAAAACCTTCGAGTTCGGCTTTCACCATTTTGTCGGCGAGCGCGTTTTCGAGTCCTGCGGGAAGGTCGTTGCGATCGATGGCGTCACGGACGCGTTCGAGCGTCTGCTTTGCCGCCGGCGACAGCGCCGGGATGTCGAGAGAGATCTTCATGCGGACGGCGCGCTCCTCGGCGTCATATTTGTGTTCCGCCTCCGTGCGCTGCCGCAGATAGCGTTCCAGGTTTCGGGCAAGCGCCGGCGCATTGGTGACGGCCCTCTCATGGGCCTGCTTGTCGGCGCGGCCGGCAAGGATCCCGGTCTTGCCTTTCAGCGCACCAAAGGTCTCCGGCTCGGAACCGATCTTGGTGATCGTCGATTTCGCCGCCGCTTCGTTTCTCAGCATCGCATCGACGTTGACAGCCTTGAACGCGTCTTCCGGCTGAGCGTAGACGAGATGGAAGCGCGCTGAGACTTCCTCCCATTGCTTCTTCAAGCCGGCGTCCGCTGCAAGCAGGTCCTCGACGACCTGTTCCAGCGATTTTGGGAACGTGGTGATGCCCGATACCATGGGTTTTGCCTCCTGCATGCTGTGCGATTGACTGGTCTTGGCCGCGCCGGCGGACAGACCAAGCCTGCGGGCGATTGCCGCCAGACGAGCGCCAAGCGCGGCGAGCTTCGACTTTTGCCGGACGGTCCATTCGATCCGGTCGCGAACGACAGTGCGTGCGACGTTAACGAGGTGAAGGCCACGGGCGTCGGCGAAGCGAAGGGCTTGGGCGTAGAAGCGGCCACTCGCATAATCGAGCGTCGTTTCCTTGGCTTGTCTGCGCGACAGGATCGGGATCAGGCCGCCTGCCTTGGCGAAAGATCGGCGGCCGTGGTAGAGACCGAAGTCCTCTCGGTGACGGGTCATGGCCACGTAAGTGAGATGGCGGTCGAGAGAGAGGGAAGCCAGCACCTTCACCCTATCGACGGTGGCACCCTGGCTCTTATGGATCGTGGTGGCATAGCCGTGATCGAGATTGGCGTAGAAGCGTTGTTCGACCGTGACCTGGCGGCGGTGTTCGCCGTCTCCGACTTCCGCGACAATACGCCCGGGCGTCGCGTCCACGACCTTCGCCAGCATACCGTTCTTGACGCCGAGCGAGCCCTCGTTCTTCAGGAACACGATCTGGTCGCCGGCCGCGAATTTTCGGTGCCCGTCTTCGGTCCGGAAGGCGAAACCGTCGGCGACGAGACCGCGTTCGACGAGCTTTGCGCGAGCCATGCCGTTGAGCATGCGCACGTCTCTTCGCAAGTGCGCAAGAATGAGGCTCGACCTTTGCGGATCGTAGTCGCGGTTCCAATCGGCAATCAGCGCCTGCACGGCATCGGCCTTGAGATCGGCTCCGCTGACGCGGCCCTGGGCGCGATAGGCTTCGACGGCTCTGCCGATATTGCCGCGGGCCAGATCGAGCGACGCCTCGCGCATCCACTGTTCACGCTGGCGGTAGATGTTTTCGAGTTCGCCATAGCCGATGCGGTCGGCAATGGCGCGGAAGGCAGCGCCGGCTTCGATCGGCTGGAGCTGTTCCGGATCTCCGACAAGCACGAGTTTGGCGCCGGCCTTGGTCGCCGCTTCGACAAACAGCGCCATCTGCCGCGACGACACCATGCCCGCTTCGTCGAGAACGAATACGGTTTTGTCGTCCAGCTGATTGCGGCCTTGGTTCCAGCGCAGTTCCCATGATGACAGCGTGCGGGAGAGAATGCCGGCTTCCTTCTCCAGGCCCTCGGCGGCCTTGCCCGCAAGCGCCCCGCCGACGACGCGATAACCGGCCGCTTCCCAGGCTTCGCGCGCCGCCTTCATCATCGTCGTCTTGCCGGCGCCTGCACGTCCGATCACCGCAGCGATGCGCTCGCCGCCGGTAACATGTGCGATCGCCGTCTTCTGCTCGTCCGCCAGGCGCAGGTGGCGGGCGAAGGTGGCTTCGCGCACAGCGTCCGCAACGCCGTGAGAAGAGCGTTGAGCCAGCCAGATCGCCCGGTTGGCCATCTCTGCTTCCAGCCGGACGAGGTCCCGCGTCGTGTATTTCGTCGGCACGCGTAGGCCGCCTGAAAACTCGATCCGCTCGCGTTCGAGCCGGAGCGTTTCGGGGCTCTGCAGGATCCTTGCCATCAGACTTTGGAAGAGGCCAGCGTCGTCTATGTAGCGGTGGAGGATCTTGGCAACGTCGCGTTCGTCGAAGACGCTCTTCTCCCGCGTGATCAGGTCGAGCACGAGCTCGGGACGGCGCTGAATGCGGCGGGCGTTTTCGGCCCGGCGCTCCTCCTGCAGCTCCAACCGCTCCAGCGAAGGGGCCCGCTCGGCTTCCGCCGACTTGCGCTCGATCGCCTTGGCGCCGACACCGAGGTGGATGGTTGGCGTCAGATTGATCCCCTGCTTCTCGAAGGAATGGCCGTCGACGCGGAGATCGAGGCCGGCGCGCGCCAGGTGCCGGTTCTGACAGGCGAACCAGCCGTCACGAAAGGCATTGAAATCGTCGAGGCTGCCGGCCCAGAGCTCGTAGACGATCTTGCCGGCATCGTTGCGCACTGGCTTGCCGCCAGGGCCGGTCACTGCAACCTTCTTGGCGCCGAACCCGTCTTCGGTCAGCGGCCGGAGCGTCGTCATCAGGTGCACATGCGGATTGCCGGGTGCATCGTGATAGACCCAGTCGGCGATCATGCCCTTCGACGTGATGTGACGCTCGATAAAATCCCGCACCAGTTCGATGTTCTGCTCGCTTGAGAGCTCCATCGGCAGCGCAACGGTCACATCCTTTGCAAGCTGGGCATCGACGCGTTTCTCGAAGATTTCGACACTGTTCCAGAACGCTTCCGACGCGCCGGAGACGGATCGGTCGGCAATCATCGTCCGCAGCCATGACGGCGCATCGGCAGGGATGACGAACTCCTCGTGCAGCAAGCCCTGCTTGCGGGTGTAGTCGATCGTGCGGGCCTCCCGCTCGTACTCCATCTTGGCGCAATGCCGATAGGCCGCCGACAGCACAGCGCTGCGGCCGGAGCCGCGGGCGACGATGCTGACGGAGAAATGAGGAACGGCCACGGCGGAATTCTCTCCCGATTCCGAGCAAAATCAACATGTTCGCCAGCGAGATCGGCTCCGCCAGGCGCTCTCAAAAGAACGTCGCGCCAGCGACGTATAATTGCGCCCTTCGGATGCCGCTCTTGTCGAGCGGCCGGGATCATCCACGAAAGCATCGCCCTTGGCGATTGTAGGATTCACAGTAGTGCGTTCCGCACCGACATCCGGAAGATGGGGTCCGAAAGACAAGCTTTCGCACCCAAGGAGACATCCGGACATGAAGAAACCATCCTCGAAAATCCGCGACGAAATCGCCAGGCTCCAGGAGCAATTGAAGCTCGCCGAGACCCGGGAGGCCGAGCGCATCGGCCGGATCGCGCTTAAAGCCGGGCTCGGTGAGATCGAGATCGACGAGGGTGAACTGCAGGCAGCATTCGAGGATCTGGCGAAACGCTTTCGCGGAGGCAAGGTCCGTTCGACCGGAGGGAAGGGGGCAAGCGGCGCAGGCGAGGGCAGCGCGCCCGCCGCGCAGAACCCGCCTGGTACGGCTGAGGGCAGGACTGGCGAGGCTTGAGCGGATGCGAAGATCCACGACATCAGATGCCCGCAAGAAGGACACGCGCGAAAAGATCGAGCTCGGCGGCCTGATCATCAAGGCGGGGCTGCGCTACGAGAAGCGCGCGCTGCTGCTCGGGCTCCTCATCGATGCCGCCGCGCGCCTGAAGGGAGACGCACAGGAGCGCTCACGGCTCGCCGCACTCGGTGCTGAAGCGTTCGGAGAGAGAGATGACTAGGATCCTGCTGTTCGTAGCGCCATGCGCGTTGATGATGCTGATGGCCATCGGCATGACCGGGACCGAACTGTGGCTATCCCACTTCGGCAAGAGCGATGCCGCCCGGCAGATGCTCGGCCGTGCCGGCATCGCTCTGCCCTATGTCGCCGCGTCCGTCGTCGGCATCATCTTTCTGTTTGCGAGCGCAGGCTCCGCGCGGATCAGGACGGCAGGATGGGGCGTTGTCACGGGCGCGACAGCGACGCTCGTCCTAGCGGTCCTGCGCGAGGCATCGAGGCTCTCCGCGTATCTCGAACAAGTCCCGGCCGGCAAAACCGTCTTCAACTATCTCGATCCCGCGACGGCGATCGGGGCTGCTGCCGTGCTGATGTCGGCGCTGTTCGGCATGCGTGTGGCGATTGCCGGCAACGCGACATTCGCGAGGGCCGAACCGAAGCGCATCGTTGGGAAACGGGCGCTGCACGGCGAGGCCGACTGGATGAAACTATCGCAAGCCGAAAAGCTGTTTGCCGAGAGCGGCGGCATCGTCATCGGCGAGCGCTACCGGGTCGACCGGGATAGCATCGCGGCACCATCGTTTCGCGCCGACAGCGCCGCGAGCTGGGGAGCGGGCGGCAAGTCGCCGCTGCTTTGCTTCGACGGCTCGTTCGGCTCGTCGCACGGCATCGTGTTCGCCGGATCCGGCGGCTTCAAGACGACATCGGTCACGATCCCGACGGCGCTCAAGTGGGGTGGCGCGCTCGTTGTCCTCGATCCTTCGAACGAGGTTGCGCCAATGGTGTTGAAGCACCGTGGCGACGCCAACCGCGACGTCTTCGTGCTCGATCCGAAACACTCGGAAATCGGCTTCAACGCGCTCGACTGGATCGGCCGGTTCGGGGGAACGAAAGAGGAGGATATCGCCTCCGTCGCATCGTGGATCATGAGCGACAGCGGTGGCGCGCGTGGGGTCCGTGACGACTTCTTCCGCGCCTCGGCCTTGCAGTTGCTGACGGCTCTCATTGCCGACGTTTGCCTCTCAGGCCACACGACGGAAAACGACCAGACACTCCGGCAAGTACGCAAGAACCTGTCCGAGCCAGAGCCCCAACTGCGCCAGCGGCTGCATGAAATCTACGACGATTCGAATTCGGATTTCGTCAAGGAGAATGTCGCAGCCTTCGTCAACATGACGCCGGAAACCTTCTCGGGCGTATATGCCAACGCGGTCAAGGAAACGCACTGGCTGTCCTATCCGAACTACGCCGCGCTGGTCTCGGGAACTTCCTTTTCGACGAGCGATCTGGCGGACGGAAAGACGGATGTCTTCATCAACATCGATCTCAAGACGCTGGAGACGCATGCGGGCCTGGCGCGCGTCATCATCGGCGCGTTTCTGAACGCGATCTACAACCGCAACGGAGAGATGCAGGGAAGGGCACTGTTCCTTCTCGATGAGGTGGCGCGCCTCGGCTACATGCGCATCCTGGAGACCGCGCGCGACGCCGGCCGTAAGTATGGAATCACGCTGACCATGATCTACCAGTCGATCGGCCAGATGCGCGAGACCTATGGCGGCCGCGATGCGGCGAGCAAATGGTTCGAGAGCGCAAGCTGGATTTCATTCGCCGCGATCAACGATCCCGAGACTGCCGACTACATCTCACGCCGCTGCGGCATGACGACCGTCGAGATCGATCAGGTCAGCCGCAGTGTCCAATCGAAAGGATCGTCGCGCACGCGGTCGAAGCAACTCGCCGCCAGGCCGCTGATCCAGCCGCACGAGGTGCTGCGCATGCGGGCCGACGAGCAGATCGTCTTCACCGCCGGAAACGCGCCGCTCAGATGCGGACGCGCGATCTGGTTTCGGCGTGACGATATGAAGGGGTGCGTGGGCGCGAGAGCGTTTTCGAAAGCAGCGAACCCCGCAGAGAATTCGCCCGATCGGCCGGCGCGCAGCGCAGCGAGCAAGGCCGATCGAGAACAATGAAGAGTATCGGAGAAATCAGCGTGGGCGTCCGCCGAAGGGCGGGATTTCTGGAATTCTCGTCGTGCAAGGAGCGGGAAAAAGCGCAGCCGCAGGAGCCTCAACATAGTGGCCCACACCGGGGAGGCGGGACCGACTGCGCCCGCTCCTAAACTCCATCTGAGGCCGGCTTGTTCGTAAAGACAGAAGAAACCGGGCTCGACGTAGATTGATGCGAACAGCAGAGGACAGGCACGTGGCGAAATCGAATGTGGTGCCGTTGAGACCGCGGCGCAAATCCGGCCGCGGGAGCGATCGATATCGGCCGCAGCGAAAATTCCGAACTGGACAGAACGGCCCGCGCAAGTCGCTGATGGCGGTCATCTCAGCCATCATCATTGGAGCAGGCGGATGGTTTGCGTTTGCCGGCGCCGGCGATCTTTCTGGCATCTTAGCTTTGGCCAAGGCGCCGACAACGGATACGTCGCAGGCCACGTTTTCGTTGTGCGGCGAGAGCGTGCGAATGAACTGCGTCGTCGATGGCGACACTTTCTGGTTTGGGGGAGAAAAAATCCGCATCGCTGACATCGACACGCCGGAGCTCAGCCCACCGCGCTGCGAGGCGGAACGGATCAAGGGCGAGGCAGCGAAAGCGCGCCTGCTGGCGCTTCTGAACGCCGGCAAGTTCTCGTTGTCAGTAGGCTTGCGGGACGAGGACAAGTATGGCCGAAAACTCCGGACCGTTACACGGGAAGGGCGCTCGCTCGGCGACCGCCTCATCGATGAAGGTCTTGCCCGGCGCTGGGACGGCGCAAGACATGGATGGTGCGGGTGAGGGGCTGCGAGAGGATCGCACCTGGATGGGCGGAGACCGTTTTCGGGCACCGTGAGCATCGCGAATAGAGCCGTGCGCCGCAGGCGTCTCGCCCAAGAACCGTCGGCTTTGCACGACCGAGGCCCGATATCCATCTGTTGATAGTCACGTTAGCGCGCTCGTGACCCGCGATAGTAAAAGCGCTCGACCAGCGCAGCACCCAGAACCGGCAGCAGCGCCAAGACCGCAAGCTGGAACATCCCATCAAGGCCGAAGAGAATGGACACAGCGACCGCGACGATGGCGCCCAACAATGCGCCGATGACATAGGGAAGATAGCCTTTCATGTGACATCCTCATGCTATTTTCGAAATTTATGATCTTCTCGGAGGTGAAATCCCGGCGAAGTGAGAAACCTGCGCCAGCGCACGCCTAAAAAAAGCGAAGCTCCCTGAAATTAAACCTCTATCATCTGATGTCGGCGGCAGTCGAAGACGCTCATTGTGCCAAGCCCAGCCTCGAAAGGAAATCCCGCGGAATTGGTTTAAGTTCCTTATCGATGGTCGCCATCCGCACGGACCGTCATCAGGCAAATTCGAGCAAGGCCATCGTGTCCGGTCGCAGGTCATCAGCGATATGAATCGATCCTTGCCGACCGATTCATAAGTCTCGTTGGACGCGATTCCCGGCATAGGCGATTCTTGTCTCATGATCGCGCAACCGTACCATCTTTATGTCGAACGCTCTGACGCCGCCAGAAACATGGCGCGCTACTACGCCATGTCGATCGAGCCCAACCTGTTCGGGGATGTCTGCCTGCTCCGGAAATGGGGCCGCATCGGCACGAAGGGTCAGATGATGGTCCACCATTTCGGGCGGGAAGAGGAAGCAGTCGAACTGTTTCTCGACCTGCTGCGGCAGAAACGAAAGCGCGGCTATCGTCCACGCACCTCCGTGCCAACATGAGAATGGCCCGCCGAAGCGGGCCTCATCGGCGCCTGTTCCAGTCGGTCTCGAAGGACATCTCGATCTCGACGAAGAACGGGATCTTGACGCCGAACATATTCCGGTTCCGTATCGCACCGAAAAAGCCGGCGGCAGGCTCGATGTCTGTCGTCGGCTTGCCTATCTGGCCAGTCGGCCCCGCCTCACGGTGGGGCGTTTCCGGCTCAGTCCCGGTTGGTGATGAAAATTTCGAAGCGCCGTTGCGGGTAGCGAGCGAGGCGCAGCCGGTCCGCGTCAGACGTGCCCCATCGAGGCGCCCCTGGAGCCACGAATAACCAGACAAAGGGACATGACAGTGGCGGCCCACGCCTGGTAGATTTCGCAATGCGATTCGGCTGCTTCGCCTTCAACGTGAAGCCGTTCGCTCTCATAGCAAGGCTCGCACACCCTCCAGTCAAAAGCCAACAGGCTCTTTTCGGGTGGGAAAATGATTGCTATATTTGCGGAAAGGTTGGAGCAGACATGGCCAAAGTCGTCGTCAAAAAATTTGGAAGTGCCAAAGTCGGCGTACGCGATACCGCGGTCACGCAGAAACGCGTGCGTGACGCAGGTACCGGGCAGTTTCTGACTGTTCGGACGATCGACGCGCAGAGCAAGACGCTCGGAAAAGATCTGAGCTACGTGTTCAGCAAGAATGTCGCCAAGGCGCGTCGCGAGAACAAGGCTGTAACTGGCGTCCTTGATCGTGCTCCCATCGAAGATTGAGCAGCCAGTCTTCCTGATCATCGCCGGGCCAAATGGCTCTGGGAAAAGCAGCGTGTACGAGAATGCCGACCTTGAAATGGAAGGTCGCTCAGTCTGGATCGTAAATCCGGATCTACTGGCTGCCAGAATCAGCAAAGTCGAGTCCAGACCGCCGCTGGAAGCCAACCTAACCGCGGTTCAACGGATCGAGTCTTGGCTTGAAGCGTCGATCAACGTCCACAAAACAATCGGCGTCGAAACAGTCCTGTCGACAGAGAAGTATCGACGTCTCGTGGTAGCGGCGAAGGCGCTCGGATTCGCGGTCTGGTTCTTATATGTCGTCGTCGATAGCCCCGAGCGCTCGATCGAGCGGATCAAGTTGCGCGTAGCCAAAGGCGGACATCCGGTACCCGACGAAAAAGTCCGCCAGCGGTACCAACGGTCCCTTGAGCAATTTCCCTGGTTTCTGGAACAAGCCGACAAGGCCTGGATCTGGGACAACAGCGGCGCAAAGCCGAAAACGATCGGCGAGAAGTCTGATGGGGTCATTGAACTCGACGTGCACGCTCTGGAGGTCGTTGCCAAAGCGGTTCGGTCCATCGCAACCGAATAAGGAGTCGTGATTCCGCACTTTCTGTGGAGAACCGTCGATTGTCTGGCCTCCAGATAGGTGTTTGCGTGACAGGCTGCGGCTCCGGTGGAAATGATTTCCTTCTTGAAACGAGGAGAAATCGATGACCACGACAAATGAAATCGCTGACAAGATCGCGTCAGACCACGGCCTGACGAAGGTGCAGGGAAAGGCGATCGTCGAAGCTGTATTTGCGGCGATCACGGCCGCTGCCACCTCCGGCGCCGAGACGTTCATTCCCGGCTTCGGGAAATTCAAGGTGAGTGCGACGTGAAAGTCGCCTAAGTAATTGTTTGTACGGGATTTATATTCCGGGACAAACCTGATGTTCCGTCATCAGTAGCCTACCGGCACATGCGGGACTGGTAACGGTCCGGTTTGAAGCTGCCGGGACAATGTAGCCGGGCCTTCGGGCCATGCCGATGTCGTGAGGCTGAGGCATCTTCTGCGAGCATCAATGCGGATGGGGCGCTAGGCTGGGTGGTATGATCAATGCAAATGAACTGCTGATAAACGTCGTGAAATTTGACAAGCCAAAGATGCTGACAGGCTTGAACCAAAAGGTGTGCGGTCGGATGCTTCTCTTCACTTTGGAGGCACACGGACGAAGGACCGCCGGCGGATAGGCAGGGTCTAACCCGCCCGCGTTATTTAGGTGAAACACGGTAAACCCGCATCGTCGCCCGGCAATGGGCAGGCCGACCGCAAGGAAAGTTGTTGGCGGTGCGGGCAGAGGATGTCGGAGAAAGCGAACGCCGGACTGTAATGGTTTGGACAGGGGTTGCGGCTCGCCAACATCACCCCGCCCGAAAGGGAGCAGACTTCCGACGGGTCTCCCGTCGCGAGAGAATGTGCAGAACCCTCGGCAGGAGGACAGGCAAATGACGGTCACAACAGTGACTGGTGCGGCCTCCCGCGAAGCGGCGAGCTGGGGCCAGATTGACTGGCGCAAGGCTTACCAACACGTGCGACGGCTGCAGATGCGTATTGCGAAGGCAGTTAAGGAAGGTCGCTGGGGCAAGGTGAAAGCCTTGCAACGGCTGCTGACCCACTCGTTCAGCGGCAAGGCGCTTGCGGTGAAACGGGTTACTGGAAATCAGGGAAAGAGAACACCCGGAGTGGACCGGATCATCTGGGACACACCGGATAAGTGCGTCAGAGGATTATTGTCGCTCAAACGGCGTGGGTATCATCCTTTGCCGTTGAGGCGGGTATATATCCCGAAAGCAAACAGCAAGAAACTGCGTCCGCTCGGTATTCCGACGATGAAGGACAGGGCCATGCAGGCACTTCACCTGCTCGCTCTGCTACCTGTCGCGGAAACGACGGCAGACCCTAATTCGTACGGTTTTCGACCGTATCGAGCAACCCGTGATGCGGCCCGGCAGTGCTTTATCGCGCTGCGCGGGCGCGGCACGGCGGAATGGGTCTTGGATGCGGACATTGCTGGCTGCTTCGACGAAATCAGCAAGGACTGGCTCATCGCCAACATCCCCATGGACAAGGTGGTGCTCCGGAAGTGGCTGGACTCCGGTTACATAAAGGACGGTGACTGGCACGCGACGAAAGCGGGAACTCCGCAAGGGGGAATAATCTCGCCCACGCTCGCCAACATGGCCTTGGACGGAATGGAAAAGATGTTACGGGACTTCTACGGCCCAAGACGTCGCAACAGCCTGACCAAGGTCCACTTGATACGTTACGCCGATGACTTCGTCGTCACAGGTGCTTCAAAAGAAGTGCTGGAGGAGGCGAAATCTATGGTCGAGGAATTTCTGTCAGAACGGGGCCTGTCTCTGTCTGAAGAAAAGACTCGCATCGTGCGGGTCGAGGAAGGTTTCGACTTCCTCGGCTGGAACGTGCGCAGATATGATGGGCATACCCACATCAAACCCGCCAAGAAGAACGTGGTGGCGTTTATGCGCAAGATCCGAACTATCACCAAGGGTGCCGCCGATGTGAAGCAGGAGTATCTGATAATGTCGCTAAACCCGGTCATAAGGGGATGGACCAATTATCATCACAACCAGGTGGCGAAGGAGACCTTTCGCAAGGTCGATCATCTCATCTGGAAATGTCTCTGGCAGTGGGCCTGTCGTAGACACCCGGACAAGCCGCTTCGCTGGGTGAAGTATCGTTACTTCGCTCGGGAAGGTACACGAGACTGGGTATTCCGCACCGGGATGAAGGATAAGGCAGGAAACTTCAAGTTCATCCGCCTCATCCACGCATCCGACGTACCGATACGTCGCCACTGCAAAATCCGCGCCGAAGCGAATCCTTTCGATCCCATGTGGGACAGCTACTTCGCCGGAAGGCGCGGTCTGCCGTCGGAAGTTACGGATCGGCCCGGTGATTCCACATCTCATACCGATGCACAGGAACTGGCGGCTCTGGTCTAACAGGGCTTGGCGGAGGCTTGAGCTGTATGCTGGGAAACTCGCACGTACAGTTCTTAGGGAGGAGCGGCCCGGCAACGGGTCGTTCCTACCCGACAGCATACCCCGGAGCGCGAAGGCCGCAATCCGTCGACCGGTGCGGCGATCAAGGTTGCTGCGGCAAGAAAGCTGGGCTTCCAGCCTGCCAAGGCTCTGAAGGACGCCTTGAACACGTAAGGGTTTGCGGACCGCTGAGCCGGCCTTTAACCGAGAGATCGACGGCCCCGCTTTAGCGGGGCCGTCTGCGTGTCAGTCCCGGTTAGGGCGGGACCAGATCAGCTGGTAGCCCTCTTCGCCCTCGACCTCTGTGAGCGTCGCGTAGATCGGGGCAGGGAAGCTCGGATCGTCGAGCTTGACCGAGAGGTAGTCGCGGTCCTGCTCGGAGCGCTTCTGCCAGGCCGCGCCCAGCTCGACGTTGCCTGCGTAGATGCGGAAGTGCGGGCCCTTGTCGGAGGGGTTTTCGATGCGGGCGATGCGGGCCTTGACGTTGAGGGCGAGCGTGCGGATCGATCCGTTGAAGCCGGTTTCGGAGGTGGTGAAGGTGCCGATGGTTGCCATTGTCGTATTCCTTTGCTGTCTCGGGCCGCGCCCATCGCGGCCTCGATGGCTGTCGCAAGGATCGGGGACGATCGGTCCGCACCCGTAGGGCCGAAATGAAATGGCGGGCGGCCAGGAGAAGCTTTGTTGCTCCGCGAGGAATGAGCGCATCGCGCTCAGCGGAAGAAAGTTTCGCAAGGCCGTTGCGGGAAGACGATCGAGGCGAAGCCGGTCTTCGATCAGACATGCCTCATCGAGCCCGCGAAGGACGTGGCTTGCTGCAGTGCTCGAAGGGATATGGCAATGGCAGCCCGTCCCCGGTGCCTGCCCGGACGCTACAACGATCAGTCCGCTGTCTTGTCCACATGCCTAGCCCAAACCTCGCAGAACCACCCAGCGTGAGGGCGTTGCATTGCCCGCTCCGCGCTATCGCGGCGCCTCGCGAACCGTCGCCTGAGGATCTATACGTCAGCAGACAAAGCCGTTTATCGTCGAAATCAAGCCGTCCCGGAAGCTCAAGCCGATCGACCGGACAACCTCGATCTGGGGCAAACTGGACCTCGCGGCTGATCGTGACGCGCCCCCCGACCGACGGGCAAGAGTTGCCGACCGCTGGCGAGGCCAACGACCGGCGCTGACAAGTCTTCACGCGACGAGCCGCTCGTCGGCTGCGGCGAGCTGCAGCGAATGCAGGAACGCTACGGCCCGTTGCGCATGCGCCGACGCCTGGAATATCGCCCGTCTGTCGTCGGTCAGGACCTTAAGCCAGGAGTCGAGGTAGGAGGCGTGATCGGGGCGGGGCTCGAGCTCGGGAACAATCCCGAGATCGGCGCAAAGGAAGCAGCTACCGAGCTCCGCTATCAGTTCCTCGCGGGCTCGCTCGGATTTGTCCTTGGCATAGCGGCTGAGGTCGCGAGCGAGGCGGTGGGCCGGCGCCGTCCAGTGCGTGACCTCGTGGCTTAAAGTCGCGTAGTAGCTTGCCGCATCCTTGAAGCTCTCAAATGGTGGCATCTGGATGAGATCGGCGGCAGGCGCAAAGAAGGCCTGGTTGCCGCCATGGCGGATTGCAGCGCCGGTGTCGCGGAAGAACCGATCGGCATGCCCAACCCGTTCAACCGGATCGAGAACCGGTGCCGGCCGGTGATGATACTGGTCGGGAAGTCCGTCGATCTGTTCGACGTTGAAGACGCTGTAGGCTTTCAGGAAAGGGATCTCCCGCTCGACCTCGCCGCCGTTCCCGTCGGTTTCGGACTTGGTGAATCGGCTTGCGAAGACGACGGTCGTGCCGGTCTCGCCCTTGCGCACTGCGCCGCTCAGTTCCAGGGCCTGCTTGAACGTCATCCATGTGGATGACGTATAACCCCGTGTGATACCCTCCGACCATAAAAGCAGCACGTTGACGCCAGAATAGGGTTGCCCGTTGTAACGCAGCGGGCGGGTAATGTGGCCTGCCGTGTTCGCCGAATTCCATGGTTTCATCCAGGGCCGCACGCCTTTCGCCAGGTCTTCGATGATCCTGTCGGTGATGCGGCTGTAGAGATCGCCCCGCTGATTTTCTGTCTTGCTCATATCCAAACCTCCGTTTCAAGGCCGCGCCCGTCGCCGCCCGTTACGGAGGGCGAAAGCAGGAGCAGATCAGCCGGTGGATGCACCGGAACAGCCGCAACGCAGTGGAGGACGGCGAAGCCGTTGCATCCGCCGGCGGCTCCTGCAGACCCGACGAAGGAACGGGCGGCGACGGGCGTGCCATCGGCTTCATTTCTTTTTCCTTGCTGGCCGGGTTCGCAAAACGACAACAGGCCGGTCCCGCCATGGAACCGGCCGGCTCGAGTTGATGGAAAAGGCGGGGCCGGAACCCCGCCGGAAGTGGCTAGTCGAAGGCGGAGATCTGCGCTTCGGCAGCCTTGCGGTCGAGCGCGCGGCCCGGTTGTTCGACGGGACGGTCGAACGGTTTCCAGCTCTCGCCGATCACCTGGACATAGGCGGCGACGGCGCCTTCCGCCGCCATTCTGAGCGAATGGGCCTGTATGCCCATGTCGGCGGCAAATTCGCGCTTACGCTGGGCGGCGCTGTCATAGCCGACGGGACCGTCGAGGTCCTCGTCCCGGGCATCGTTGGCGGCCTTGGCCGTGGCATCGCGTGCCTCGGTGACCGCGCGGCTGTAGAACTGGCCGGCGCCATGGGCGGAGCCGACGTAGGCGCCGACGATCCGTTGCAGGTGGATCTGCATGGCCTTGTCGCCAAGGCCGTCGCCGAGCGCGTCGGCTGTCTCCGTGACGAGCCGCTCGTGCAGGTCGCGGATGCCGTCGCTGTCGATGACGGCGGTTCCGAAACTCTCGGCGATCTTCAGCGCCTGCATGGCGTCGGGGCAAGTCAGCCGAACCATGTCGACGGTGGCGCCTTTGCGCAGTTGCACGACACGCGTGGATTGCCGGGATGAGGGAGTGGACTTGGCCATGGTCGTTTCCTTTCGAGGTCGTCCGAAGCGGCTCCGGCCCCATGCCGGCTTGCCCTTCGGTGCGGTCACCCCGGACCGGCGGAAAGACGGGCGCCTCAAGGTCCGGCCCCTCCTGGACGAGCGGAGCCGGTTTGCGTGCGAAGAGGGCAACCTGTCCTCGATAAAGCACGCAAGCCTGCTCCGTGAAGGACGGCGGGGTCCGGCCGCTCCGCGGCGCGATAGCGGCCTGGAAGCGCACGGCCGCCGGTTCAGACCGCAGCAAAACGAAGGGCAATCCGGCATGGGGAGGAAGGTGACGTCCTCAAATCAACGACAGGCGCTCCCACGAAAGGCTGGTGGCGCCGAGGCTGCGCTCGCCCTCCTTGCGGATCAGCCGGCCTCGGCTGTTACGGGCCTCCTCCGCCCCATCAGCTGCCGGGCCGGTCTGACCGGTGGGCTTCCTGACCTCCGGCATCCGGCAGTGGACGCTGTGCACCTTGCCCTCGCGATCGCGGTACAGTCGCCTTTGCCTGGCTTGCCGTAGACGCGTTCGGCTTTCTTCGGCAGGTCCGGCTGGCCCCAATTGTTGACTTCGACGATGGTACCCTTCTTCGGCACGTTGCTCGCCATCCATTCCTGCTGGGCGCCAAGCAACTCTTCGACATTGGTGGTATAGCGATTGTCCTCATCGGCAGGGCCGAACAGGTCCTCCGCCCACTCGATCCCATAGGCCTGGCGCAGATCGTCGCCGAAGCTTGCATCACGTGCATACATACGGGTCTTTGTGAGACCGTTGGCGATCTGCCACCAGGCCGCCGTTCGCCTTTCTTCGGCTAGTGGGCCTTCCAGACCTCTTTTTGCTCGTCGTGCGAGGCGGCCGCAATCGTTCTGAGCCGCTGCTCGTTCGGCATATCGCCCTTGGCTATCTGATCGAGCATGGAGGGCAAGAGGTTTGCGAGCAGACGAAGCTTGCGGATCTGGCGGACGGGAAAGGCAAGCGCTACGGCGACCGCCTCCTCGGTCCAGCCGAGCGCGACCAGCCGCTCGATGCCGCGCATTGATCGATGGGATTAAGGCACAAGCTATATTCTCGGTCATCGAGCGCATCGCGCCGTTGTCGTTGGCCACCGCGACCACGACCACGTCGATTTCCTCGATACCGGCGGCGATCGCCACACTGGTGGGGCGGTGACCGGCTTCGATGATGTAACCGTTGCCGCCGGCTTCCGGGAAATGACCGGCGCTGGATCACGCCGACGGCCTTGATCGTCGCCAAGCAGGGCGTCGGCCTGGGGCGTCGACTTCGACTGGCGCGTGTTGTCGGGGTCGTCCTTTAACGCACGCGGATCGACCTTCATCAATTGCATGGGATATTCCTTTTCGAGGATTGGACAGGCCTCTGCCTGTCCTTCGCGTCTTCATTCCTTCCGAAGACACGACCCGAAGCGCGGAGCGGGCAGCCGGGTGCAACTGCGGCCGAGCATCGCTGCCGCGAAGGACGAGCGGAGCTGACAGCCCTGCGAGGACCAGTGGCCGCCATTGCGAGCGGCGCGGTTGAGCGTCAGCGACGCCCGGCTACTCGATCTGCGAGTAGTCTTCCTCCATCTTTTCTTCCATTTCCATTCGCCTATCCCTTGCTCTCTCACCACAAAGCTTGGAGGATGCGGCGAACCAAAACGTGCTGATGGAGACCCGTACTAAACGTCACTTGGCGCTTTTCTTGGCAGAAGGTTGTTTGACGCGGATGCGCAGAGGTCTGCTGTCCGAATGGTCTATCTCGAACGCATTTGTCTTCTTCACGAGGTCGCTGAGCTTCCTGAATCCATATGTTCGGGGATCGAAGTCTGAAGAGAGGTTCGCAAGCTGCGTTCCGACTGCGCCGAGCGGCACCCAACCATCCTCACTCTCCATCTGCGCGATGACCTTTCTGATGATCGGCGCCGCTGCACTTGGCGGCTGGAGCGAAGGAGTTGCCTGAGTAGCATCGCCACCATTTGTAGGCGCTGAAGAGAGGAGGTTTTCAGTGTAGATAAACCTCCGGCACGCCTGGCGGAAGCTTTCGGGCGTTTTCTGCTCGCCAAAACCGAACACATCGATGCCTTGCTCACGGATCCGAGAGGCGAGGCGTGTAAAATCGCTGTCGGAGGAAACAAGGCAAAAGCCGTCGAAGCGCCCGCTGTGGAGGAGGTCCATGGCGTCGATCACAAGTGTGATATCAGAGGCATTTTTACCGGTCGTGTAGGCAAATTGCTGCTGCGGAATGATCGCGTGCCTGGCAAGGACGTCGATCCAGGCTTTCGAGCGAGCGTTTGCGAAGTCACCGTATATGCGTCGGACGCTCGCCTCGCCGATTTTGGCTATTTCCTCGAATAAGCCGTCAACGATCTTGGCCGACGCATTGTCAGCGTCAATTAGTACAGCAAGTCGCGGTGAACGTGTTTCAGGCATTCGATAGCTCCAATCTGTCCTAATGGACCGAAGACCACAAGATGGACAAGGGGCCCATGCCTCACAAGCCCGAAAGTGTCAGATGCTATCGGACCACGCGCAGTTTGCTGGCAAGGGGAGTCGCGTCAGGATCGTGCGCGGATAAATCGTCGGATGACCTGAACAAAAAAAATGGGCCAGCGAAAACCGCGGCCCATGAAGCGTGAAGGTCAATAAACCTCCAGAGGGGAACAGCTGCTGCGGCGGCACTGGGAGGAAATCCGCCATGTGCATCAGCTGTGTGCACTATGATTAATTTTTGATCGGAAGGAAAACATTTATTGTGCAATGCAGCTATGCGCGTGCTGCACCGCCACGGACGACCCATCGAGACGGGCTTGATCGTCAAGCGGCGTCAGACGTCCCCGCCGTTTCCCCGCGCGCCGCGGTCGCCAGGACCTCATCGACCTCCCGAACCTGTTGGCGCTTGTCGGAAAGGTCGTCCGCGAACGCGAACATGCCGCCGTCGCGCGAGCGATAGGAGACAAGACCGCCGCTCGGCCTCGTGCAAGCGATACCGATAGCGCTCCTGCGCCTCATCGACACCGTCGAGCGCATGCTCGAGCCGTGAAACCGCGCCGAGCGGCGTCATGGTGACGGCAAGATCGAGCTCCTGGGTTGCGCCGGTGCGCTGCAGCAGGGTTGTGTAGTGATAGCCGTCGATTGCGGTAACCGCCATACGTCGCGGCATCGGCGCTGCCGCGCGCAACCAGGTCGCGCACAGATGCGATCGGCGCGGGGAGGTGGCGCAGTTGGACCGGCAGCTTGGCGGCGACTTCGTCGTACACCTTGTCGGAGAGGTCGCAGTAACCGTGGAAGTAACGGATCGCCTCGTCGATGCGCAGCGCGAAGAACACGTATGTCACCGAGCCGGTGAGGAATTCCCGCATCGCGAACAGCGAGCCGCGGATCCAGAGCGGCGGCAGGATCTCGAACATGTAATCGTGCTCGGCCTCGGGGATTTCGAACCATTCGCCTGCATAGAGCGGAGTTGCGTCACGGTCCCGACGATCGGGTCGCTGGACGTGGCGGTCGAACGTGGGAAACATCTGCTGGCGGCTTGCGACGCCCTGAAACACTTGCGGAGGGAAGAGGCCATTTGCGGCTCCTTGCGCGGGCGGACCAAGCGCGGCTCAGTCCTCTCGACCCTGCCATCTTCTTCAGTCCTTCGTGATCCGTTTCCTGCCGCCGGCATCGCGACCTCCCGCATCCAGGGCTGGCTTTAGCCGGGAGAAGCCTCCCTTGACGCGGCCGGCTCGCCTGCGGCACGCCTCTTCCTCTTTCGCTTCTTCCTCCAATTTCTGTTTCTCGCTGCCCCGCTTCGGGCGTAGCTTCTGAACTTCGTTCCAGTCTTCTTGTGACGGGCGAAGTCGCATCCAGTCGCATCCCGCCTCCTCGGCAAGTGCGCGTAGTCGCTCGGCAAACATCTCGCCTTGTGGGTTGGCGTCGGTGGCAGCGACAAGCTGGACGTTGGGGCCCGACGCAAGCCTGCGGAGTGCCGCGGCCGTGGTCGGCGACCAGCCGCCGCCGGTGCTGAGGTAGAGTGTGCCGTCTCGCAGGCCCTCGATTGCCGCAAGGCTCATCGCGTCGATCGCAGCTTCCGTGACGGCCAGTCGCACCGCTGCACGCGACCCCAGACGAAAGAGAACCTTCGTTCCTCCCGAGGCGAACCCGCGGTATTGCGGACCGCGCGCCTCCCAGCCTGTGACACCGCCTGCCTCGTTCGTATGGGCGGCCCACATGGTGCCTTGCGGACCTTCGCGAAGAAGGTTGCGTTTGATCGCCGAGCATAAAAGAACCGTCGGCAGGCAACGCACGTCCTGCAGGTACCGCCATGTTGATGAACCCCGCCAGGGGCGGCGGCGCGCCTGCCAGCGATCGCCAAGCGGAAGGTCGGATTGGCCGTCCGGAATGCCAGGCTGCCACTCAGCCTTGGAAATATGGAAGCCTATGAGGTCCGCGACCTTTGCGACGCATGCCGAAAAGCCAACACGGTCAAGGTGCTCGACCAATCCAAAGATATCGCCTTTCGCATCGCTGAGCGGATCGAACCATCCACGCCCTCCATGCGTCACGATGATGATCTCACTGCCGCGGCGGTACTTGACCGCCCGCCGGGTGCTTTCCTTGACGTCAATGGCAAACCCGTTCTTATCCAGCACGGCGGCGCAGCTTACCTTGTCGCGAAGCGATTCTATTTCTCTTCTCTCCATTTTCCTTCCGATCGCGAAAGCGATCGCCTCCTGCTCGTCAGTTCTATTCATCGGCCACTTCAGCGGCCGCGAAGAGCAAAGGACGCAAGGGCGCGGCTGGCAATTTGGTGAATCGTGCAAGGTCGACCGCGGCGAAGCCTCCCTTGCGGCCTGCCGCTCGCTAGCGGCACGCCGCAGGCCATGCCGCCGGCTCAATGCCAAGGCGTGTATTCATGGACGATCTCAAGATCGTTCATCGGCGTCGATTGCGTCGGACGGCAGGACGCCGTTATCCGCCGTCGACGGAGAAGAGGGTGACCGGGACCATCAGGTTGCGGGAGAGCTGGAAAGCGTGGGACTGGGCGAGTGAGAGATTCGTGCGACATGTGAGTGGTTCCTTCGGAGCGGCCCAATTCCCGCTCGATCACTCCACAAAAGGCCCGCCCGGGGAGGGCGCGATCACCGCTGCGCGACGCGGAAGCGGCCGCAGCATGGCTAGCGGACCGCTCGCGGGTGGAAGATCCGGAACCGGGCCAGGACTCCATCAACAGAGAGCGGGATTGGACTGGTTAGGGAGGTGCCTCACGCAACGACGCTCGACTGCATCGACCAGGTCACGATCTGCGGCCTGCGGTCTCGAAATGCCGGGCGGATTTCATCGGCCGCCTGCCTGCGCGATGCCATCGTATCGACCGGCTTATGGCATATTTGAACTCGGTGATTCCCCTGATGAGAGAGGATTGAGATAGCCAACGATATCAGCATCGGAATGTCTTTGTTCTTAGCTTAGAGGATGGCCGGGAACAGAGGTTGCCGACTTCTATGAGGCCGCTTTTGGTGCCCAACAGATCGACTTTTGCAATCTGGATGGCGCTTTGGCGGGCTTTGCAATGCGCTTTGGCGCAATGCCCGTTGCAGTCGCTGGATCCAATCCCCGGCGCGAGCAACACCCTTCTTACGGCGGCCCTTTTTCCCGAAAGCGCTGGGCAGTCAGCGCCATTTTCACGATCAACGTGATGACATTGAGCAAACCGCCGGCGCGGTGTGACTGCCGGAGCGATTGTCCGCGATGAGATAGAGACGGACATTTCTTGGCCGCCGCGAGGCCTCGATCTTCGATCGTTCGGCCCGCTCTGGGCGCTGGTCGAACGAAGGGCAGCGCGCGTCTGGAAAGCCGCCCAAGCGCTTTCCACATCGGTCGCGTTCGTCATCAGCCCAGCGATCAAAACTTTTCGATCAATGTTTATGAGATGGCCGAGGTCATCTCGTCTTTCGGTAGGTCCAAAGTTGTGCCGGCGGAATGTTGCGCATCATGAAAGCCAGATGACGGACCTCGTATCCGGCGGGAAGCGCGACGACTGGAGAGAGCAATCCATAGGTGATTTGGACGACGGGCCGCCCTGTCGGAATCCGTTCGAGAAGATCGAGGATCAGCGACAATCGCTTTGAAGGCGGCAAATGAAGGAGGGGCACAGCGGAGATGACGCAGTCGAACTTTGCACCTCGCTGAGCGCCCAGAACGAGATCCAGCGCAAAGGCGTCTCCACATCGAACGTCGACCTCGGGAAACTCCTGCTGAAGATGCCGACAGAACTCGGGCGAATACTCGATGGACAAGAGCTCCTTGGGCCCAACGCCGCGCGCCAGGATCTGTTTTGTGATTACGCCGGTTGCCGGACCCAGTTCAAGGACAGGAAGGCTGGAGAAAGGATCGATAACGCTTGCCATCTTCTTTGCCGTCGCAACGGAAGTGGGCGTTATGGCGCCTACCGCTGTGCGGTCGCGCTTCCAGCCCTTCAGGAACGCGATCTCATCCTTGAACTTCAACCCCAGCCGCTGCCGCACGCCCATTTTGCCTCCGCTTTGACACCCGATCAGAATCATGGGAGCGACAAACACCGTCAAAATGCGACAAATGCAAGCCCGGCGGCGGCATTTTCAGCTCAACATCGCCTTTTGCTCATAAAAGAAACCCGCGGCGAGCACCATTCACTACCAAGCCACGCCCTTTGGGCGCCTTGGTTCTCCGGTTCAGACCGGCATACTTCGAAAGAAATGCCAGCTTTACCATATTCTCGGGAGTTCCATCACAGTTAAAGCACACTCACAATGATCGCTGAGGGCTCCCCGATCAGGCTGTCAACGAACCAATCAATTCGTCACGTCTCCAAAAGCGAGCGACATACGATTTTGTCGGAATACGTCGACGCGGCGCACGGGCGAGGAGCCATGCCCCGACATTTTGATGATATGCCGTTTTTGGTGGCATGAAATTTGTACGAAATCAGTCGTGGAGGAATGCACCACGACATTCGATCCGAGGTTGGGCATCTTCTATGTTTAGCAGCGCGGCAACAATTGCAATCGAATCTGTGGCTTTCGGCAGGGGCAGTGAACCGCATGCGGCACGAAAAGCCTCCTCTGACAATCTGGTCGCAAATTTAAGGGCGCGACCAAAGCTATTCCCGCAAAGGGGTATGAGGGTATGAGCGCAAAGATTTTTCCGGATTGGAAGAAAACCAGGTTTTGTAGCCTGGTTAAACGAATTGTCACCGCAAGTTTCAGCCTGCTGCTGCTGACCGGGGTGGCACAAACCCAAGCGCTGCCAAAACTGAAGATCGATCGCAACGCGATCTCGGTGTCGGGCCTATCATCGGGAGCGTTCATGGCCTCGCAGTTGCAGGTCGCGTATTCATCAAGTTTCATGGGAGCCGGCATTGTCGCTGGTGGACCTTATTTTTGCGCTATGGGCAATCTCACCTATACGGGAATCTGCATGGGCCAAGTGCCGCGCGTTCCTCCAAATCCTGCGATGTTGTTCGCTGCGGCGGAAACGTCTTCGCGGATCGGCGCCATCGACCCGCTTTCCAACCTTGGATCAAAGAAGATTTACATTTTCAGCGGTACGGCCGATACGATCGTCAAGCAAAGTGCCGTCGATGCTAGCGTCCAGTTTTTCAAATTGGCCCGAGTTCCCGATTCAAACCTCGCCTATGTCAGCAATTACCCTGCCGGTCACTCGTTTGTTTCGAAGGTCTTCGGGAATTTGTGCCCGACCAACGCAACGCCGTACATCAACGAATGTGTGAACGATCCCCCAAATACTGCCAACGACAACAATTACGACCAGGCTGGCGCGATTTTGCAGTTCATCTATGGCAAGCTTAACCAGCCGGCCGCCAAACCAACTGGGAAGTTGAGGGCGTTCGACCAGAAACTCTACGGGGCCGCCAACCCGGTGTCGAGCATGGCGGATGTGGGGCATGTCTTTATCCCCGACAGCTGCGGCAAGCCTAGGGCCAACTGCAAACTGCATGTTTCCATCCATGGCTGCCGCCAATCGCAGCAATCGATTGGGGACGATTGGTATACCAAGCTCTATCTGAATAACTGGGCGGATACCAACGGTATCATAGTGCTGTATCCGCAAGTCAATAAGTCACTCCGGAGGCCGTATAATCCCCGGGGTTGTTGGGACTGGTGGGGCTTTACAGGCAGCAACTATGCGATCAAGGGTGCTGTCCAAATGGACGCCATTATGAAGATGATCGCTGCTCTGGGCGCCCTCTGACGGCGAAGCGCCAAGACACCTGCAGTTATCGCCGTGGCGACATCCGTTCTCCTTGGGTGGACCGAGTGTTACCACACGCGGGCATCATAACCGCGTTGCGCCTTGGGGCCGAGCTTAACCTTGACCATATTGGCGAGATTCGACGCCCTACGGCATCTTCTCCCGAGCGTTCGAAAGGAATTTCACTTCAGATTACCATCGTTCGAGAGATCGAACGTGACGACCTTCTGCGCATGGACAAAGAGGTTCTTATGAGTTTCTACGCGCGGCATCGGAATGAAAATGACGCGCGAACTGTAATCCATTTGGCATCGCGCCAACCTATCTCGGTTTTGATTTTTGCGGTTTTAACACGATGGTGAGATTCCAAAGCTCTCGAACGTCTAGATTTCTAACCGTATGAACTTATAGTGATTGTTTGAGTCACTCCCGCTCGAAAAGTCTTGCGCGCCCTCTTGACCCTACCTCGCTAGCTACCCATTTCATCTGTCGTCGACGCCAAAAAGAGTCGACTACGTCAGGGGCGCCGAGCTTCTTGGCGTTCCTCGTATCTATGTTGCTCCGTGGAGGATGTAGCTATGAGAACAAACCTCGATCTTACCCCTTTCTATAGGTCCAGCATCGGCTTCGACCGCATATTCGATCTTCTCGAAAATGCCAGCGTTAACGCCGACAAGTGGCCGCCTTTCAACATCCTAAAACTCGGCGAAGACACGTATCGCATCGCGATCGCGGTGGCAGGTTTTGCCGAAAGCGAACTGACGATCACCCACGAGGCAAAAATGCTCGTGGTGAACGGCGCGAAGTCCGAGGACGACGAAGCACTGTATCTGCATCAAGGCCTTCCCGTAAGGTCGTTTGTGCGCAGATTTGAGCTGGCTGATCACGTGATCGTCGAAGGAGCAAAGCTCGAAAACGGGCTACTCCTCATCAATCTCAAGAAGGAAACACCTGTGGAGATGAAGTCGCGTCGGATTGCCATCCAAGCCGAGACTGCCAAAGCCGCTTCAAAGCAGATTGAGGGCGCCAAAGCCTAGCGTGATGCGCACCTGCTTACTCCTCGGCTGTTCCCGAACCGCCAAGGACGTCATCGCACGACAGGAGAAAAAAACCGAAGAAAGGATGATAGTCATGAGTGTACGTGACCTGATCCCATGGAGCCGTGGCAACAGCCAGGTTCCGAACGTCTATCGTGGCGACGACATAGACCCGTTCCTGTCGCTTCACCGCAATGTCAACCGTCTGTTCGACGAAGTCTTCCGCAGTTTCGGTCCGCCATCGTTGTTTGGTGGCACATCGCCGATTGGCGCCGAGTGGCCGCACGTAGAGATCAAGGAGAATGACGACGAAATCCGAGTGATAGCGGAAATTCCGGGCATCGATCCAGAGGATATCGAGTTGCTGCTGAAAGACGGCGTGCTTACGCTTCGTGGTGAAAACAAGTCCGATACCGAGGACAAGGATCGCGGGTTCAGCGAGCGTTATTACGGACGCTTCGAACGGCGACTGGCTTTGGGTCGCCAGCTTGATGAGAGTAAGGTCGCCGCAACGTTCAAGAACGGCCTTCTTACGGTGACGCTGCCGAAGACCGAGAAGGAGCGAGCCAACGTCAAGCGGATCGCCATCGACAACACCGAATAATACCGACAGCTGCAAGCTCGCCGGGTACAAACGCACCCGACGAGCTTCGGCAACGGCGACGCTGTCTTACGGTCGCGATCGAAAATACCATCCCGGGCGCTGCGCTTTTGGTCGCAGCGCCAATGGGCACTTAGTGGGTAAGCAGAGGTGGAGGCGGGAAGTCCAATACATTGCTCGTATAGCTTTCGACCAGCGCACTGAACGGAGTGCCGTCCTGAAGCTTCAGCACTGCATGATGTTCGAGAAGAAAGGGCGGTAGTATAAGAGATCCCGTTGCGGGTGTCGGTAGTTCCTTTTCCACGTCCCATCCTTCTGGAAGAGGGGACCACAGCAAATTGGAAGATAGATTTGTGCGGGTGAATTTAAGAGATTGGACGGCTCTGCCAAAGGCAACGTCGCTCGTATTCAACGCTTTATTCATGTCCATTGTCAGCCTTGCCGGAACATACCAATTGTCAGCCTCAGAAAGGACGCGATTGCCGCAAACGAGGCGGACATGTCGGTAGGCGATGGGCTCGTCGGGGCCGACCGCCAGAAGTTCTCGGATGCGGCTATTGACGGGCTTGTCTCTCCCGCGTACCCGCTGTGCAACGATCTTAGAACCTTGCGGTGCGAGATTGTGTCCGGCACACCACCGGTCGAGCGTCAAAGTGGCACTAGCATTACTCAGGAGAGTTGCATTCAAGGTCTGGAGAATCGCAAGCGCCTCAATCCGTGCCGTTGGCGTGTTTGGCCATTGCACCGTGGTGAACGATTCCTGCGCCGATATGCTATGCGCGGCCAGCATGATCGCAGCAGCAGGTGCAAATGCGATAACCCGTATAAACTTCCAACAGTAAATTGACACGAAAAGTCATCCTTTGTGCGAGTTTGATGAGCGGTCGAGACGATATTTATTGCCAGGGAGGCTTTCCCACAAGAACGCTCGAAGGTGACTTCTAAAAGGCTGTGTGAGCGGACCTACCGTCCCGCTTTCAAGGTTTCCGTAGATACCTGGCACCAATGATGGCTGCTGAGCGCATCATGACGGACGTTACCTCTGCCTTGGGAAACCGGCCGGTTTATGTCCGAGGCGGCACCCGTCGTCCCAGCGTGAAAACCGATGCGGCGATAATCCATGACGTAAATGGGTGCGATCCAAAGAATCGATTTTTCCAATAAGTCGAGTGCCGTTAGAACGCGCTGAATTTGGCTTAGCGCGACAGCACGACGGTTTTGCCACGGAGTTCTGACGGAATGATAGCCGTCATGGCGATCAAGGAGTGAAGCAGCTTCGCTCACTCCAGACTGACGGACTAGGTGAGTGCGTTGTGGCCGATATGCGAAAACGCGGAGAATGTATGTGCGGGATTGTGGGTATTGTCGGCCATCATCCGGTTTCGGACCGGTTGATAGACGCATTGAAACGGCTTGAATATCGTGGCTACGATTCGGCAGGCGTCGCGACGATCGACGGTGGAGCGCTCCATCGCCGGCGCTGTGAGGGCAAGCTCCTCAACCTTGAAGCAAAGCTGAAAGAACTGCCCCTGGCGGGCACAATCGGCATTGGCCATACGCGCTGGGCAACCCATGGCGCGCCGACGGAACGCAATGCCCACCCACATTTTAGCGACGGCATCGCAGTCGTCCACAATGGGATAATCGAGAATTTCGCCGAATTGAAGGATGAGCTGACCGCGGCCGGCACCGAGTTCCAAACCGACACCGACACGGAGGTCATCGCGCATCTCGTGGCAAGACTTCGCCGGGACGGCATGGCCCGGCGCGAAGCTATGCATGCGATGCTGAAGCGCGTCCGAGGCGCTTACTCGCTGGCTCTGCTCTTCGAGGAGGACCCTTCGACCATCATGGCTGCCCGGAATGGCCCGCCGCTCGCGATCGGTCACGGAAGCGGCGAGATGTTTCTCGGATCGGACGCGATTGCGCTGGCGCCCTTCACTAACGAGATCACCTACCTGATCGACGGCGATTGGGCGGTCATCGACAAGACTGGCGTCCGTATCTTCGATATCGACGGAAAGGTCACCACCCGACCGCGGCAGATCTCGGTGGTGACGGCCCATATGATCGACAAGGGCAACTATCGCCATTTCATGGAGAAGGAGATTTACGACCAGCCGGAGGCCATCTCCGATACCCTTGGCCATTACATCAACTTCAGCGACAATCAGGTGGTCGCGGCTTGGCGCGACACCGTCTTCACCAACGTGCAAAGCTTGGCGATCTCCGCCTGCGGCACTGCGTACTTGGCCGGACTAATCGGCAAATACTGGTTCGAGCACTACGCACGTCTGCCGGTCGAAATTGATGTCGCCTCCGAATTTCGGTACCGCGAAATCCCGTTCTCGCCACAGGTGGCAGCTCTCTTCATCTCACAGTCGGGCGAGACGGCCGATACACTTGCTTGCCTACGCTATTGCAAGGAGCACGGCTTGAAGACCGGTGCAGTCGTCAACACGCCCGAATCGACGATAGCACGAGAGTCCGACACTGTGTTCCCGATCCTCGCCGGACCGGAGATCGGCGTTGCGTCTACGAAGGCCTTTACATGCCAACTCGCCGTATTGGCTGCGCTCGCGGTTGCTGCCGGCAGGGCGCGTGGCACCCTTACGGAGAAGGAGGAACAGACACTGGTCGCCCGGCTTGCCGAGATGCCGCGCGTCATTGGGCAGGTGCTCAACAGCATCCAACCCAGGATCGAACTTCTGTCGCGTGAATTGGCAAAGTGCCGCGCCGTGCTCTATCTTGGCCGCGGAACCAGCTTCCCTTTGGCCATGGAAGGCGCCCTGAAACTAAAGGAGATTTCCTATATTCACGCGCAAGGGTATGCTGCCGGCGAACTGAAACACGGTCCAATTGCTCTCATCGATGAGAACATGCCGGTTATCGTGATCGCACCACACGACCGCTTTTTCGATAAGACCGCTTCCAACATGCAGGAGGTTGCGGCCCGCGGCGGACGGATCATCTTGATCACGGATGAGAAGGGCGCTCGCGCCTTGAAGCTCGACACGATGCAAACAATCGTTCTTCCAAATGTGGACGAGATCATTGCGCCGATGATCTTCTCGCTGCCGGTCCAACTACTCGCCTATCATACGGCCGTGTTTGCGGGCACGGACGTCGATCAGCCGCGCAATCTGGCGAAATCAGTCACCGTCGAATAGGTCATCGTTTCCGTAAGGGACGAATGACAGAGTTTAGATGACTTATAACTGCTGAGCATTTGGAGATCGACATGCCGCAAACGAAGATATTTGGCTTCTCGGGGAACATAACACGACCGTCCACGACGCGCACATTCGTCGACCATATCGTCGGGCAATTGGCAATCAAAACGCGAGCGGTGGCGCAGTCCTTCGATGTCGATGACCTTGGACCTTCACTATTGGCGGCCAAACGGCTAGACGACCTCAGCGCTCAAGCACGCGGGGTCGTAGACCAAATGCTGGAGGCAGACGTCCTGGTTGTAGGCTCACCCACCTACAAGGGCAGTTACACCGGCCTATTCAAGCACTATTTCGATTTGCTCGATCCAACATCGCTGAGGGGCAAGCCTATCATCATCGCTGCGACGGGCGGAGGCGAGCGTCATTCGCTTGTCGTCGAGCATCAGTTGCGCCCTCTGTTCGGGTTCTTTGAAGCGCTTGCGATGCCGACCGCAATCTATGCCACCCGTAATGACTTCGCCCACGGGGAGGTGATTTCCGAGGCCATCCGCATGCGTGTAGGCCGGGCTGTCGAGGAAGCAGCATACGCAATAGGATGACCAGACGCAGCAAACGTCGGCGCAACAGGCTCTATTGTCCCACGCGAACCTTAAGAGGCGATTTAGCGGTATTCACCGCCTCGAAGACAACGTTGACTCTGTGTTTCCCTGGTCCAATCGGATGCCAGTGTCCTCAAAACGCTAGCCTCTCCCCGGCCGTAGGTGGTCTTGTTATAGTTGGCGAGTGCGCCCAATCCTGGCTCAATCCAGCAGCTGATTGGCGATCTCTGACGGAGTCGCCGACAAAAAACTGCTGCTTTGGACGGCGGAATAGCCCGACATCACTGGTGTCGCCAAGATGTTTTGAACAGTTGAGTTTTGTCACCTTCGAGACCGTCAGGCATTTCAACTTTGCACCACAACAGCCGACATTTTTGACGCCACGGTTGAGCGCGGACACCCGTGAACTGCGAGGAATTGCCATTTGAGAAAACCGTGTCTTCTACTCGCTGCCGTTCTTGTCTGTGCAGCACTCCAGTTTCCCTGCGCCAATAGCATGGCTGAACAGGCGGCCGCACCCGCTCTGACGGTTTCTCTGACGGCGCCGGCAATACGGGACTGGCCGGAGACCGTTCCCGCGAGCGGCTGGTTGAAGCCCTGGCAGGAAGCAATCATCGCGTCCGAAACGAGTGGCCTGCGCATCACCGACGTCCTGGCGGATGTCGGGTCCGTGGTCACGAAGGGGCAGACGCTGGCCCGGCTTTCGCAGGAGAGCGTGCTGGCGGACCTTCGCAAGCAGGAGGCGGCTGTCGTGACTGCCAAGGCAAATCTGACAAAGGCCAAGGCGAATGCGGATCGTGCACGCCAGCTCAGCACTTCGGGGGCCCTCGCCGACGAGAAAATCACTGGATATCTGGCCGACGAGCAGACGGCGACGGCAAGCCTGACATCCGAGGAAGCCGCGCTCGACAGTGAAAAGATCAAGCTTGCGCAGACGACTATCACCGCCGCCGACGATGGCCTCATAACCTCGCGTTCGGCCGATCTCGGCGCCGTCGTCTCCACCGGCACCGAGCTGTTCCGCATGGTGCGCCAGCAGCGTGTCGAATGGCAGGCCGAAGTATCGGCGCGTTATCTGCCGCGCATTTCGGAAGGCTTGAGCGTTAGGATCAACGGGCCGGAAGGTCACGTCATTGCCGGCAAGGTGCGGCTTGTCGGACCCTCGGTCAGCACCGACACCAGCCGGGCGATCGTCTATGTCGCGCTTCCCGCCGACATTCGTCCGCGGACCGGCCTCTACGTCACGGGCAGCATCGAGTTGCAGACCACACCGGCGCTCACCGTCCCCGAGACCGCAATCGTGTTCCGGGATGGCATCAGCTACGTCTTCACCGCCGGCGAGGACAAGCGGGTGCGACGGGTCCGCGTCGAAACCGGCCGCCGCAACAATGGTGAAGTCGAGATCGTCTTCGGCATCGATCGGTCGTCGAAGGTCGTGACGTCAGGCGGTGCCTTTCTGTCGGACAATGACCTCGTGAAGATTGCGGAGAAGAACTGATGAATTTCTCCGCCTTCTCGATCCGCAATCCCATACCAGCGATATTGCTGTTTGTGATGTTTGGATTTGGTGGGCTTTGGGCATTCAAACAGCTGGCGGTTCAGTACTTTCCGGATATGGACCTGCCGACCATCAGTGTCACCGCCACGCTCGACGGCGCTGCGCCGACGCAGCTCGAGACGGAGGTTGCCCGCACCATCGAGGATAGCCTCACCTCCTTGAGCCATCTCGATCATATTCTCACGACGATCACCGACGGCACCGTCTCGACCAAGGTATCCTTCAAGCTGGAGAAAGACAGCGAAACGGCCCTCAATGAGGTCCGCAATGCCGTCGATAGCGTCAAGGCCGATCTGCCGGCACAGATGGCGACGCCGATCATTACGAAGGCCACCGTCCAAAGCTCCGCACTTGTCACCTATGCCGTCCGCTCGACCGCTCTCAACGAGACCGAACTCTCCTGGTTTGTCGATAACGATCTGACCAAGGCACTGCTATCGGTCCCGGGCGTCGGCCAGGTCAACCGCATCGGCGGGATCGATCGCGAGGTCCATGTCGATCTCGATCCTTCGACGATGGCGTCGTTCGGCGTCACCGCCGCGACCGTATCAGCGCAGTTGAAGGCCGTGCAAGCCGACAAGTCTGGCGGCCTTGGCGAAGTCGGCGGCACGCGTCAGACATTGCGCACGCTCGGCGCCGTAGAGTCGGTCGAGGCCCTGAGGGAGCTCACTATACCGCTCGCTAACGGGCAGCAGGCCCGACTCGACGACATCGCCTCGGTCAAGGACAGCTTCGCGGAGCGCACCTCGATGGCCTATCTCGACGGCAAGCCGGTGATCGCCGTCGAAATCAAGCGTTCGAACGGGTTTTCCGACAGCAGCGTTTCGGCTGACGTTAACACGGCAATGAAAAATTTCGCAGCGTCGCATCCCAATGTGCAGATCCATGCAGTCTACAGCCTGATCGGGTCAATTCTCGGCAATTATGACGGCGCGATGCACATACTGTATGAGGGTGCGATCCTGGCGATCGTGGTTGTCTGGCTCTTCCTTCGGGACTGGCGCGCGACGATCCTGTCGGCTGTGGCACTGCCCTTGTCGGTCATACCGACCTTCCTGGTCATGTACCTGGCGGGCTTCAGTCTGAACGTCGTCACCTTGCTGGCGCTGTCGCTTGTGGTAGGTATTCTCGTCGACGACGCCATCGTCGAGATTGAAAACATTGCCCGCCACCTGCAGATGGGCAAGCGGCCGATCGATGCCGCGATGGAGGCGGCCAACGAGATCGGGCTGGCCGTCATCGCCACCACCTTCACGCTGGTCGCCGTCTTCCTGCCGACGGCATTCATGAGCGGCATACCGGGCCTCCTGTTCCGTCAGTTCGGCATCACCGCCGCTGTTGCCGTCGTTGCCTCGCTTGTCGTTGCGCGTCTGCTTACCCCCATGATGGCAGCCTATTTCATGAAGGCTCATCCGTCGGAGCAGAAGGATGGCCGAATCATGCGCGCCTATATGGCGCTCGCGAAGGCTGCCCTCGATCACCGGAAGACAACAGTGGCCGTGACTGCCGTCGTCGTTGCGGTTTCGCTTTCCGTTATCCCCCTCTTAAGAACGGGATACCTGCCAGCCGCTGACGACTCGCGGACGCAGATCACGCTCACCCTGCAGCCCGGCGCCACTGTCGAGCAAACCGACGCCGCAACCAGGAAGGCCGCAGATATTCTCAGTGAGATTCCCGACGTGACACATGTGTTTGCGGCTATCGGCTCGGGATCCTCGGGCGGTGGTGCGACGGTCGCCAGGAGCAGTGTCGGGTCTGCCGCGATCGTCGCCACGCTGACGCCGATTGATGAGCGCGACCGCAAGCAGTCGGAGATCGAAAACGATATCCGGCAGGCGCTCTCCGTCCTCCCCGGAGTGCGTGTGGCGGTCGGTATCGGCAACGGTACCAAGCTCGAGTTCACTCTGGCCAGCGACGATGCCAGTGCGCTCGATAGCGCAAGCACGGCGCTCGAGGAGCAGTTGCGCACGCTGCATGGCATCGGTGCGGTGACATCAACGGCCGCAAGGCAGGCGCCGGAAATTCAGATCACGCCCGACTTTGCGCGCGCCGCAGCGCTCGGGGTAACGTCGAATGCGATCGCCAGCGCCGTGCGCGTGGCGACAAATGGGGAATATTCCTCCGACCTGCCGAAGCTCAACCTGCCGCAACGCCAGATCCCGATCGTCGTCCGCTTCTCGCCGGAAACGCGCACCAGTCTGGATGATATCAAGACCATGCGGGTGGCCGGCACCAATGGCAATGTCGATCTCGGATCGATTGCCGATGTCCGCATCGGCGGCAGCCCTTCGGAGATCGACCGTATCGACCGCATGCGCAATGTCACCGTTTCCGTCGAACTCAACGGCCGCATTCTGGGCGATGTCAACCGCGAGGCGAAGGCGCTGCCGGCTCTCCAGCATCTGCCGCCAGGCGTTACGCTGGTGGAACAGGGCGAGTTGCAGCGCAGCTCCGAGCTGTTCCAGAGCTTCGCGCTTGCGATGGCGATCGGTGTGTTCTGCATCTATGCGGTGCTCGTCCTGCTGTTCCACGATTTCCTGCAGCCGCTCACGCTTCTGATGGCCCTGCCGCTCTCGCTCGGCGGCGCGCTGGTGCCGCTGGTGGTGACGGGCACCAGTTTCTCGATGCCTGCCGTCATCGGCCTTCTCATGCTGATGGGCGTTGTGACGAAGAACTCCATCCTTCTCATCGAATATGCGATCATGTCACGTCGCCGAGGCATGTCCCGGTTCGATGCGCTCGTCGATGCCTGCCACAAGCGGGCGCGGCCGATCGTCATGACCACCATAGCCATGGCCTCGGGCATGCTGCCGGCCGCGCTCAGCCTGTCGGGTGGGGATTCCAGCTTCCGGCAGCCGATGGCCATTGTGGTGATCGGAGGCGTGATGATATCAACGCTGCTCAGCCTCATCATTATCCCGGTCATCTTCACCTTCGTCGACGACCTGCAAAATTTGCTCAAATCGTTCAATCGCCGAGCGCTTCGACGCCATGCGACCTGCGGGCGAGAGACGGAGTTCAGTAATTTGCCAGGCGATCTCGGCGGCGATACAGGGAAATCCCTAGAGATGACTCCATCTCAGCATAAAGTCATCGAACCCACACCTTGATCGGGACTGGAGGCGTTTTTGGCAAACGCTTCTCGTTGTCGATCAAATCACGCGAATTCCAACCCTCGGCCTGTCATTGATATTGCCTCCTGCGGTCAAGTGCGAAGCTCGGCGCCTTCTTTGTTGCGGCAGTCGCGCGTGTGGATACTATGCGCGGCAGCAGATAATGCATTTTAATTTTAGCCTTTCAGTTGAGGCGGAAGAGGACATCATTGCGATCGCCGAACAAGGTGTAAGCATGTTCGGATCCACACAGGCGAGGCGATATCATGATGACTTGTTCGCTGTGCTTGACCTCATTGCCGCCAACCCGCGAATGGCACGTGAGCTGGAAGAGATTTCGCCACCGTTAGAATTCATCCGTTCGAGGCCCATCCTATTGTCTACAAGATCGAGGAAAACGGAGCAATTTTCGTGATCCGAATACGCCATAGACATGAAGACTGGACCGGCGATCCTGTCTTGGACTCACTGAGTAGACCAACATGCATCATTGTGTGAGAGGCGTTACGGTCGGGCTGTGACGCATGTCAGATCAGCTACATCGCCGTTATCCTGTGCTTTTTCTCCTGATTTTTTGGAGGAGATGGCCTAACCGATTTGCCGGACAGCAGTCTGGAGAGTTCGTTCTAAGATAACGTCGGGGACTGAGTGACGCAGCAGTTCGATTTGTTTGTTTCAAGTGAGACACCTTCCGCGAAGGCAGCTGCTTCATTGCCTGCCAAGCGCCAACGGTCAGCTGCTTTAAGTGAGGACGATATGGTGCAGCAACTCCAGGCGACCGGCCGATATCGCATCCTCAAAAAACTCGAACCGCGTGCCATCGCAACGGAGGCGCGGCCCGGATTCCCGTTGAAGTGAGGTGGCTCCTGATCGAGGCTCGCCCGGGCAAAGGAACCTTCGTTCGCGAGGGGCCCGCAAGTCCCGCCGAGGTTGTCGACCTATCTTGGCAATCTGTCGCGCTTGGAGCTGCGCGGGGAGACGGTGGTTTTTTGGAAACTTCATTGACGCTTCCACCAGCCGACGGCTTGATCTTGAGCATGGGCTACCTGCCGCCTGATCTACAGGCGTCTGGCCTTTTGGCACACGCGCTCCGTCGAGCCGCAGGTCGTGTCGATCTTTGGGATAGACTGCCGATCGAGGGTCTTCAGTCATTGCGGGCGTGGTTCGCGCGCGAGATCGGAAACGGCGCCGTGTTCTCACCCCACGATGTCATCATATGCAACGGCGGACAGGCGGCGATCACTGCGACGCTACGGGCACTTGTGCCGCCTGGACGTCCCATTCTTGTGGAGACGCCGACCTATACTGGCGCTATGTCGGCTGCCCGGGCGGCGGGTCTTGAAGTCATTCCCGTAGCCATTGACGAAAACGGAGTGCGACCGGAACTGCTGGAGGACGCCTTCGAACAGACGGGGGCCCGGGTCTTTTACAGCCAACCAACCTTCTCCAATCCTTCGGGCGTCGTCATGTCGAATGAGCGGCGAGCTGCTGTCCTCGACATTGCTGCAAAGGCAGGCGGGCGCCTTCATCATCGAGGACGACTGGGCGCGCGATCTCGATCTGGCAGGCAACGCACCGGCTCCGCTTGCGACGGCTGATCGCCATGGACACGTTGTTTATATTAGGTCCCTTGCCAAATCGGCTGCACCCGGTTTGAGGGTCGCAGCCGTTATCGCAAGGGGAGCTGCCCTGGCACGGCTGAAGGTGGCTCGCGCGAGTCAAGACTTTTTTGTTTCCGGTCCCTTGCAAGCGGCGGCTTTGGCCGTTGTCTCCGCGCCAAGATGGAAGCCTCATCTCAAGGCCGTCCGCGCTGCCCTAATCGAGCGGCGCGATGTCCTCGTCGGGGTGCTGCGCGAGGAAGTTGGGGATTGCGTGACGTTCCAGGTCCCGACCGGAGGCATGCACCTTTGGCTACGCTTGCCGGATCACGTCTGCGATGTCGCACTCGCTGCAGACCTGGCCCGGAACGACGTTATCGTTGGCGCTGGTCGCCCATGGTTTCCTGCGGACCCAGAAGGCTCTTTCCTGCGGCTAACTTTCGCAGGCCACCCCACCACTCTTGTTGAGGGCGCAAAGCGCCTCAGCCAGGCTATTAAACACAAACTTTAATCTTGGATAACGGAAGGAATAGGGGTTAGTCCGCTGCGCGAGAAGCGGCAGGGCCAGCCACGCTTTCCATTTGACCCAATGCCGGAACGGGTCGAGCCATGCCTTGCACTGCTCGAAGCCGCCGAAGGGTGCCGATTGGGTCTATGAGATCAAATGGGACGGATCCCGCTTGGCCGTCCATATCGAGCCGCAGCGTGTTCGCATCCTTACGCGTGGTGCCATGATTGGACACATCGCTTTCCATCGATTGCCGCGGCAGCAGGTGAGATCGGTGGGAACGCCATCCTCGATCGCGAGGCGGTTGTTCTTGATGAGGTAAGACGGTCAGACTTCCGTGCCCTTCAGCAGGCGCTGGGCGGTCGCGGCGGTAAACGGAGTTCGGGGGAGGCGATTTTCTACGCCTTCGATCTTCTGTACTTCGATGGCCACGATCTCCGCCAGATGGAGCTATCCGAGCGCCGGTAGGCACTTTCCGGCGTGGTACACGGGGACGCGGATGCAGTTATGCCGGGCTACCAGCACCCCGGATGGGTTCATCTTTAAGCAACACCTAAAAAAACGGCGAGCGATCTTGTGACCGCCAGGAGCGCATCATCTTCCAGGCGACCGATCGTTGTGCCAATTCTATCCCGTTTCACGGACATGGCTTTGTCCACCATCACTTGCGAGGCTTTTCGCAATCCGCTTTGCACTGTCGGCTGAATGGTTGGTCGAATGAGCGGCGCGTCGACCAGTGTGCTGGAGATCAGCAGGACAGTGATCGTTCCAGTTGCATCAAACTGATCGGCCTGGATGATTAGTGCTGGACGCGGCTTGCCGAAATCACCGCTGATTGCGACGGTCACAATGTCACCGCGCCTCACGCTTCACCCTCGTCGTCCAGGTCATCGAGAGCGGCGTCAAGGAAGTCTTGCAGACTGGGATCGGCGGCATCGGCAAGGGCTACCTGAACGGACTGACGATGGCATTCGGCGGCAAAACCAGGGCGACGAGTATCGGGAACCCATATTTGCACAGGACGCAGCCCAGCGGCGCGCAACGTCTCACGGCGCTTTTGAACTCGTTCGTTGACCGAGCTTGCCATGATCAAACTCCAATGTGATTGTTACATGTAACATAATGGGCGAGCCCCGCCATGTCAATGAGTCGCAGCAGAGCGTGAAGGTACTCACTCTGGCGGGGACAAGTTGCGGTATATTCAGGCGTCGGTTGGGAGGGGCGGGCTGATCGAGTTCCGGCGCTTGCCTGGGGCCTTTGCCGAAGAACCGACCATTCATCGTCCACAACGACTGGTCGTCAAAATGTGTCGACGAAGTGGATTGGTGACCCGACATTTTCAAAAACAAAAGAGGCAATTACCTCAGAGCGATACGGCACTGTCGCGTACGCTTCAGGATACAGTAAATGCGAACCATCCTGTGCCCATATTTGCGCCGCCCAATGTTTGGCAGATGCGAACGAATGCCAACACAACGCCCGGTCAGTTGGCAACGAGTTTGAGCCAATTCGCGTTGACCCAGCCCTTGTTCTTATAGGGCAGGGGGTGCGTTTTCGTTGAATGGCATCTCACATTGGGGGTCTCGCTCCCGTAGACGACACCGGCCCACTGTCCGCGCTGCTGGAAGGCGATGACCATATCGCCATTGTGAAGTTCGCCAAGCTGGCGGTACTGGCTGCCAGGCCCGGACCTTATTGCGAGAAAGCCGTCCCCGTTGGCTTTTAGTCCGGCAACCATGTTGCTCGAGCAGTTTGCCACCTGACCGTCTCCGCCCTCTTCCAGAATTTGGACGTCCAGGTCACCGCCCGCGGCCGTCGCTTTTTCCGTGGCAGGCTGATCGCTTTTTCCTTGCTCCGGTTTGAAATCCCTGCCGTTCCAGTACAGGGTCGAATAGCAGGTGTCGGACCCGGCGCGGCCGCAGCTACTTCCATGCAGGGCAAGCTTGATCGCCGGTCGCCCTGCGATCTCGACAAAGCCTATGCCCTGCACATAGTCGTCAAAGATGGATTTGTAACTTTTGTTGGGTTTGGCCACGAAAATCTGCGTCTCGCATCCAGCCGAACCGCAAAAGGATGAAGGCATGCCGACACATTTCAAATGAGCGTAATCAAGAATGTAATCCGGAACCTGATCGCCGTTGATGTCCTTGATGCTGACGAAGCCCTTTTCAAGCTTGGCAGGCCCTCCGCAGTCTTTCTTGGACTCGTCGATCGCCGCCTGAACGGGCTGGGGGAGCGACTGCGCCGATGCGGCGCCCGAGCATGCGAGAGCGGCCGCCGCGCTTACCACCAGAATTGCCTTGCGCATTTTTCCCTCCGGAGCAGCCGAATTGCGACGCCTCGCCTGGACATTGGTGTCCGAGACGGCGCGTGTATTGCAAGGAAACATACATGAAAGGGCGAGCGTCTTGTATCGCCTGAACGGGCGATGACCGCGCATATAGCCCAGCACTGCGCCGTCACATTGCGGAATGGACCGCGGACAGTGATCGCAGTGGCCGTAGAGTGACGAACTGCTCGAAGCTCGGCGCCACGCCAAATCCGGCGTCTACAGGCCATAAGGCTAAGCCGCTGCGGGCTGGCTCGCTGCAATTCGTGCAGATTGGCTAATGGGCTCGCGGTCCTTAGCCCTGTCTCTTAAGGTCGATTGCTCCAAGCAATAAAACCTCCGACGAGCATTAGGAATGACGTAAAAAAGAACACTGAATGTATACCGGCATGAGCAGCTAATACGCCGCCAATGGCCGGGCCGAGCACTTGACCCGCGTGCTGCGCCGATGTCGACCAGCCGAGGATCGCGCCGACGGCTTGCTCGGGGACGCTGTGGCGTATCACGCTGCCGATACAAGGTAGCAAGCCCCCTAAAACGAGCCCCATCAATATTCGCAGCCCCACCAACTCCAAAACGTTCGTAACGAAAGCTTGTGACAGAAGGAGTGCCGCAGCGATGCACATTGCGACAACGATAACTTTCCAGTGCCCGACGCGATCTGCTAGTCTTCCAAGGTGCGAGGCGGAAAGAACACTCCCAAACGCTGTACCCGAAATGACCAGACCGGCCCAAAGGGTAACATGACGATTTGGCTCGACGAGTTGCGAAATGTAAATCGCTGTTATTGGTTCAATGGACAGATTGGCGATCATCAGAAGCAAGCCCGTCGCCAGCATTGCCAAGACAGGCCTCCTGCTTGGGATCGTCGACCAACTGTTGGAGTGTTCACGCTCTGTCGTTCGAGCATTGAAATTCTCTCTGATCAAAAATGCGCTGGCAACAAAAGTGAGGAAGACTAATGCCGCAGTCAAAAAGAACGTTTCTCGAATGCCGATTAATGTTGGTAGAAATCCGCCGATCAGCGGGCCGACGAGGTTGCCCCCCATAATCCCCGTGGCCAAGAACCCCAACGCCCAGCCAATACGGTCTTTGGGAACCTGTGTCGCTACCAAAGCATATGATCCAGACGAGTAGCCTCCGAGTAGACCGGCTAAAAATCTCATAGCCAGCAACTGCCATACATCTTGAGCTACACCCATCAAGGCCATCGCTGCGACCACGCCCAAGCTTGCGCGAACCATCATCGCCTTCCGACCGTAGCGGTCGGCAAGTCTTCCCCAGAGCGGGGCAACCAGTGCGGCCGCAAGGAAAGTCACGCCGTACGCCACGCCCGAAAACTGCGCTATGGATGCTTGGTCGCTGACGCCTAATTCCCGGATATATAGGGGTAAGAAGGGAAGTAACATTGTCATGGCAACGGTCGTGGTGAACGAACCGGCAGCACAAACAATAAGGTTCGTCCTCCAATAGGGCGTGCTGCCGTTCAGATACGAGCTCGCATTCCCAAGCTTATTTCCACTGTTGAGCACTGTGAATCGCACTTCTTGCTGGGGCATATGGATTTCGGGCACACATTCGGTGTCAATGCCGACCTCGAACCGACTGCTTCGCTTCCGTGTGCGTCGAGGATTGCTAAAGACGTTATGGATCAGAAGTCCTCCTCAGTCGCGGGATAATCCGCTCTATGGCGGAAGGGATTGACCCTGTGGTCAATGCCTTCTCCGGTAGAATGTACTCTGGTAGATATCTGACATGTTGCTCTTGTAGCCCCCGGTCCGTCCGCTGGATTTAGCCGAGAAAGGAATGTTCGCCGGCAGCTCCCGCCGTTTCGCTACAGGGCTGCAAGGCTCGTGCCAAAAACACCGAAAGACTTCCTGTCAGCTTTTCAGCTATTTAACTTGAGACAAAATGAGTTTGCTCAACAAAACTGTGTCGCAAACCCGGTGCAGACGCGTCAAATGAGATGCTCCCGCCGTCTCAACTATGCATTTCGCGGACATCTTGTAATTTCCGTTGCCAGCAGGTTGTCAACGATGAAATCGATATTGTGTTCTTAGAGCGCGCACGCGAACGCGTCTCTCGTGCCGCTTGTTCTCTGTAGCATTTAGGAGCCGCATAAAAGCGGCAGAGCCGGCTGCTCGGCTGATAACAAGATAGGTTGTCATTCTTGAGTTCAGGAAGTCGGCGACACAGTGAGATCGGTGCGCCATGCTGCGGCACTCGCGAAACCAGCCAAACTTAAATCAGCAGGTTTGGAGCACCTACCGTCGCTCTGCCCCACTTCCCCAAGCATGCAGCACGCCGCGGTGTTGACCCAGATCAACGTAGCCAACCGCATTGCTGGTAATCTTAAGCATTGCTAAATCCGAAGGTTAAATGCGGAGGTGACACAATGCTAGCGGCAGCAAGAAAAGATTATCTCGTCGGCCCGTCGCGGAATGCAATCCCGTGTTTGGGGCGTTGGTGCATGGATTGGGATTTGAGGGGATGGCGATCTTTGAAACGGCTGTCTATGGCGTGGCTGCCCTACGGCGGACGGATTTCGGGCGTGCGCAAGCAAGCATGCGGTTGAGGACGGCGCAGCCGATAGCGACTTCGGTCTGCTGCACGGGAGACGATCTTGCGCGCAAAACGTTTTCCGATGATGGACTTGTATCCCCCAATGGCGGTCTCGATCAGCGAGCAACGGCTCAGCCATTGAATATCGCGAGTTGACCGAAGGCGAAACCGTTGAAGATCGCTGGAACTGCTCTATCCGCGACTGACGACCGTGGGCGCACCGCGGCGAAGAATTTCGCGCGATCCACGATGTCTTTTCCTTTTTTGGATAGCTTCGGCAGCAACCGGCATTCAGTTTGGTTTCATCGTGTGGTAACGGACCGTTGCGCGAGCAAAACGCCCCCCGGAAATTTGCTCGCGCACAATGAACCACACCCGGTTCCTCGGCCCTGCCTCACTGCCTTGAGGTGGGGCCATTTCACTAAAGACCGCTCCAGAACGTCACAGCTTCGCCGCCCCGGTGAAGAAGTCGTCGATCTGCTGGGGCGTGAAGCCCATCGCCTGAAAGCCCTCCTGCATCATCGGCGACGATTTGACGAACGAGCCGGAATATTCATAGGCGATCTGCACCGATCGGTCCTGCGTTTTCACCCATCCATCGACCTGGTCGAGAAGGCCTGCAGCGAGGAGCTGCAGTTTGAATTGGCGCGCTGAAACCATCTCAGGGACAACGATTGGCGCAACATAATCGGCGATCATGCCCCCGCCATTTACCCAATCGACTATGATCTGATTGTCCTCTGCGACGAAGAATTCCCCTTCGTCGGAAACGATACGGATGGATTTCGGATCAGATGCCGTTCGTGTGACGCCGGGAGAAAGCGTCTGGTCAATCGTATCGAGCACCGGCGAGATATCGACCGGTGTGGCCTGCCCGCGAGCGGCGCCGTAGAGCTGGTTTGCTTCAGCGTTGCGAGCATTCGTCAAGTCGGTCATTACCCGCGCCGCACTGTCGGGAGCATCGAAGCCTTCGGATATTCGATGGCGCAACGTCCGTCGTCTTCAACTGCGGCACCGGCGCTCTGGCATGTGCTCGGCCCTCGAAATCGCCCATGTGGCGTTCTCCGCGGTCGCTGCCACCGGCAAGATCAAGCCAGCGACTGTTTCCAAGGAAGGCGCCGCCTACGCGGGCGTCGAGACGATCTGCGCCGATCCATCCCACACCACCACCGTCAATGCCGTTGTGCTCGTCGCACAGGCCTAGTACCCCTCCGCAGAGATTATGACTCTTTGACTGGATAGGCCTTGTGGAGTTTTTCACGGGCTTTTTCGGTGGTGAACATCCATTGGATTTGTGCCCTTTGCGCGTTTCTCTGCTGCTGCCAAGCATTGATCTCTGCAATCATCCTGTGTTTGTCGTCGATCCTGCGGTCGAGGCATTGGCTTTTCAAAACGCCAATCTCGATCTCGACGTATCCCCACGCCGAGGACCGCCTTGCTTTGTCACGGTGATAGCGATGTTTTGCTGAGGTGAGCGGTATCGCCACGTTGCTAACAACGAGGATAACGACGTGTCTATCCATCAGCTTGAGATTTTGGCGGGCAGTATGCGGCGCCGGAAGTTCACACGAACTTCCAAGGAATCGATCGTTTCGGAGACGCTGACTGGCGAGATGACGGTGACGGAGGTTGCGCGACGTCACGACGTTGATCGGTCACTGGTTTATCGGTGGCGTCGTGAGCTTGGTGTTGCAGAGAGAGCGGAAGAGCCGCGCGCCTTCGTTCCGGTGAAGGTACAACAGGCGCCGGACTCGGCAATGGGAATGCCGGCTGCGACGGCGTCTTCTGCGATCGAAATCCATGTTGGCCGGGGCCGGTCGGTGCGGGTCACTCGTGACTTTGATGCCTCGACGTTGTCGCGCGTGCTTGATGTGCTGGAGGGACGATGATCCCGATCAGTTCGAACGTCAGAGTGTGGATTGCCAGCGGTCACTGCGATATGCGCAAGGGTATGCAGGGGTTGGCTCTCATCGTGCAAGAGGGGCTTGGCCGCAATCCGTTCCAGGGCGACGTTTTTGTTTTCCGCGGGAGAAATGGTCGATTGATCAAGGCCCTATGGCATGACGGTGTCGGACTATCGCTTTATGCCAAACGGCTCGACCGAGGCCACTTTATTTGGCCGGCGACAGTGGACGGAGCCATTGCCCTTACAGCCGGGCAGATGTCCTACCTTCTTGAGGGAATAGACTGGCGAAATCCGCAACAGACATGGCGTCCGACGAGCGCCGGATAGGTGCATTTTGCGGCTCGAACCTTGAAGAAAAGCTATGCAAATCAGTGGCTTTGTGGTTTGATCCGGACATGGAAAACGGCCTGGAAAACCACTCCGATTATGCCGCTGCACTTGAAGCAGAGCTGGTCGTGGCGCGTGCGGAGCGCGCCGTTGCCTTAGCCGAACTTGCCGTCGCCAAAGCCAAGGAAGCGGACGATCAAGCCACCATTCTGCGTCAGAAGGTCCATATCGAAAAGCTGCAAAGGCAATTGCGTGGTCAGAAATCGGAGCGGACTGCCAGGCTGATCGCTCAAATGGAGCTGATGCTCGAGGATGCCGAGGCGGCGGCCACCGAGGATGAACTTGCCGCTGAAATGGCCATTGCTGCGGCCGCCCCCATTGCTGTCGCCGGCTTCACACGCAAACGCCCCGTTAAGAAGCCATTCCCCGATCACCTGCCGCGCGAGCGTGTCGTTGTGCCCGGTCCGGTCGCCTGCAGCTGCTGCGGTAGTGACCGGCTGCGCAAGCTGGGCGAAGATGTCACCGAGACGATGGAGAGCATTCCACGCTCCTGGAAAGTCATTCAGACGGTGCGCGAGAAGTTCACCTGCCGCGACTGCGAGAAGATCAGCCAGGCACCGGCCCCATTCCACGTCATTCCCAGAGGCTGGGCAGGTCCAAGCCTTCTGGCGATGATCCTCTACGACAAATTCGGCCAACACATTCCCCTTAATCGTCAGGTGGAACGATTTGCGCTTGAGGGCGTGTCAATCAGCCTGTCGACGGCAGCCGATGCTATCGGTTCTTGTTGCCATGCCCTTGATCCAATCCTGAGGCGGATCGAGGCTCACACCTTTGCAGCCGAGCGGATTCACGGCGACGATACCACGGTTCCGGTTCTCGCAGCCGGCAAGACCGATACTGCTCGGATCTGGACATATGTGCACGATGATGCCCCGTTCGGTGGCACGGCGCCGCCGTCGGCGATGTTCTATTATTCCCGCGACCGCAGCGGTGACCATCCGCAGGCGCATCTGGCCGGCTATTGCGGCATCCTGCAAGCAGATGCCTATGGCGGTTATACCAAGCTCTATCTTCCTGATCGCAGTCCAGGTCCGATCTATGAGGCAGCGTGCTGGGCGCACGCAAGGCGACCATTCTTCATCATGGCCGATCTCGAGGCCAATGCCCGGCGCAAGGCTCAGGGCAAACCCGCTGCCGTCATCTCACCAATCGCCATCGAGATGGTGCGCCGGATCGATGCGCTGTTCGAGATCGAACGTCAGATCAATGGCCAGACGGCCGATGAGCGCAAGGCGACGCGTCAGCAGCATAGCAAGCCACTGATCGCCAACATGGAGCGGTGGGTGCGCGAGCAACGTGCCAAGCTGTCTCGCGACAATGATCTGGCCAAAGCGTTCGACTACATGTTGAACCGCTGGGTATCGTTTACTCGTTTCCTCGACGATGGCCGGATCTGCCTGTCGAACAACGCGGCAGAGCGTTCGCTGCGCGGAATTGCATTGGGAAGAAAGGCTTGGCTATTCGCCGGCTCCGACCGTGGTGGTCAACGAGCTGCCGCCATGTACAGTTTGATCGTCACCGCAAAGATGAACCATGTCGATCCGCAGGCCTGGCTTGCCGATGTGCTTGCCCGTATCGCCGACCACCCGGCAAACAGGATCGACGAGTTGTTGCCGTGGGCTTGGAAGGCCGAAAAGGCGGCACCTATTGCGGCGGCCGCGTAAACAGTTCCCGAAACAGCTCCTCTGACCGTTGCAGGCCTTCATCCGTTAAGATCAACGACTTCGACTTGTTCACCGGATCGGCGATCAGCCCCTTCTTGAACAAACGATCCGTCGTCTCCCAGTCCAAACCCTTCCAGGCTCGATACCCGTCATGCAGCGTCAGCCACAACAGCGCCAGCACCGCATCGTCGATCTTGTCTTCGTCGATATCCATTGCGAGAGCTTATCACGTGCAAATACGAAATTAATGCGGTACTCGCCGAATGCGTACGTCTCGACCATATTCAGCCAACTTGCGTGTTTCGGCGTGTGGTGGAATTCAAGCCGCTTGAGCACACGACGGGCTTCGGCGGCAGGAAACGCGTCGTATAGCGCGCCGGGTGAATGGGTAGAGAGATTGTCCATAACAACACGAATGGTCTTTGCGTCAGCATAGTCAATGTCGACCAGTTCGCGCATGCACTCGGCGAAGTCCTTGTTGGTGCGCCGATCGGTGACCTTCACCCGCCGCCATGGCTGATGCGCGTCCAAGAAAACGAAAAGATTGACGGTGCCATTGCGGCGATATTCACAATCGTAGCGCAAGGGCTGCATCGGCTTTGCAGAAATGGGGTCCCGCGCCTCGCCAATCAGTTGGACCGGGCTTTCGTCAAAGCAGACAACCGGCCTTTGCGGGTCTGGGGCTTCGGCATACAGGTCCAGGACGTCTTCCATTCGGGCGACATATTCCCCGTCGACCTTGGGAATGCACCACATGTCTTTTCGCCATGGCTTGAGATGATTTTCACCAAGCCTTCGGCGCACGGTCTCGCAGGAGATCTGCGCGTGATCGGTCAGCTTGATCATCTCGTCAGCCAGAAGCTCAAGCGTCCAACGTGCCCGGCCGGGCGGCGGAGTTGAGCAAGCCGTCGCCACCAGCAGTGCTTCCTCCTTGGCTGATAGTTTGCGGGCAACGCCGGGCCGTGGCTCCTCACTCAACGCGCCTTCGAGATTGGCCTCTACCAGGCGGCGCTTGGTGCGATAGATGGTCGATCCGCTGACATTCAAAGTCGCAGCGATGACCTCGTCGCTCACACCCTCATTCGCCGCCAACAGGATTTGTGCACGCTTGAGCCTGCGCGCCGAGTGACGGCCACCGCTCAAAAGAGCGTTCAGTTGCTCACGTTCAAGCTGGTTGAGTTCCACATGATATCTTATATTCATTTGAGCCTCCTGATGCGATGAAACACAGGTTAAACTCAAATGAATCAAACGTTTGGCAAAGAGCCTCCTGCCGGAGCGCCACAGTTCACGCAGCTGCAGGGCCAATACCTGGCCTTCATTTATGCCTACACCAGGATCTTCAAACGCTCCCCGGCAGAAGCGGACATGCGTCGCCACTTTGAGGTGACCGCACCGTCTGTACACCAGATGGTGATAACCCTGGAAAAGGCCGGTCTCATTCAACGCCAGCCTGGAGAAGCGCGAAGCATTCAATTGCTCGTACAACCCGAAGCGCTGCCAATCTTGCGATAGCTCAACCCGTCAGAATCTCTGCGGAACGGTACTAGGCGGTCGTCTCCAGCGCTCTCCAGCAGGCCAAGGCCGCTCAGCAAAGGAAAGCCATCATGTTCAATACGAACGCAATTCACAATCTTCCGAATATCCTGATCGCCGTTCTCGCGGCCGTCACGGCATTCCTGATCGCCACCGGCTGCACTCAGTTGACAACGGGGCTTCTCGAATGCTCTCAGTCGTGGATCAGCCCGACCTATACCGCCGCTATCGTCGCTGTCCTTGGGGCGTCCAAGACCCTGATCAACGTCGTTCGGGATGGGTTTGGCGGTCTCATCAAACCCCAGCCACCGGTCGAGAAATGAACAGCGCCGTTCTGCTGACGCTATTCGTAAGCGCTCATTTCCATGCGCGTTGACGCGGCCCGTTTGACCGGGGTCGCCGTCAGACGGCTGCCATTGGATCATGCAGCGGCGGTTTCAGCGTTTCAGCGAAGTTGAAGGGCAGCAGGTCGGTGATGTCGGCTTCGATGACACGCTGCGGTAATTCGGTAAGGACGTGACGCAGATAAGCCAAGGGTTCGATGCCGCAGGCGCGGCATGTCAGCATGAGGCTGTAGATGACGGCACTGGCCTTGGCTCCGTCCACGGTGTCGCTGAACAGCCAACTCTTTCTTCCCGTGGCAAAAATCCTGATGTCGCGCTCAAGCAAGTTGTTGTCGATCGGCATCCTGCCGTCTTCTGTATAGCGCGTCAGGTACTCCCATTGGTTCAGGGTGTAGGACACGGCATCGCCAAGCTTGGTATCGGGCAAGACCTTCGGCGCGATGTCGTCGAGCCATGCCTTGAGAGCGTTCAGGATGGGGACGCTGTGTTGCTGGCGGAAGCGGTGGATGCAGTGATCTCGCGTTTCGTCCTTATCCGGCTTCTCATTGCGCGCCTGGCTTTCAATCCGGTAGAGCTGCGCGAAGAACTTGAGCGCCTGCTCCGGCGGACCGCCGCCTTTCTTCCTTGCCTTGAGCGCGTCGACGAAGCGACGCCTGGAATGGGCCATACACCCAACATGGGTCGCGCCGTTCAATGTGCGCCAGGCGGTGTAGCCATCGCTCATCAAGATGCCGCGGTAGTCGCCGAGGAAGGCCTGCGGATAAATCTGGCCGCGGCCGGGTTGATAATCGAGCAGCACGATTGGCTCGCCGCTGTCTTCCCCGCTCCTGTATGCCCACATGAAGGATGTGCTGGTGGCTTCCTTGTCCTTTTCCTTCAAGACCTGGACCGTGGTCTCGTCACCATGGATGAGCGGCTGCGCCCTGAGCCGCAATTTCAGGGCGTCATAGATTCGGGAGAGATGCCTCTCGCTCGATCCGATCACCCAATGCCCGAGAGCGCCGCGGCTGACGGGAACACCGGCACGCTCGAAGGCCTGGGCCAGGCGGTAGAGCGGCGTGCCATCGACATATTTATGGACGAGCGCGAAGGCCAGTGTCGAGGCCGTGGCGATGCTGCCCGGCAAGGCCTGCGCGGGCATTGGCGCGAGAATGACAGGCGTGTTGATGCCGGTGCGGTCGCAATGGCGGCAGGCATACTTGAACATGGGGTAATCGCGGCGCGCGTCACCCGATGCTAGGCACGAAATGTCTACTGGCGGGGGTGGTTGCCCCCGATAAGATGGAAATACGGGCTCACGATTGGAACCGGGCCCAAACATCAAATGGAGGCAACCGTGGACCAATATATAGGGCTGGACGTTTCATTGAAAGAAACTGCAATCTCGATCCGACAGGAGGGGAAGCGGATCTGGCGGGGAAAGTGCCCATCCGACCCAAAACTTTTGTCGGAGATGATCCGCAGGCACGCCCCTCACGCCAAGCGCGTTGTATTCGAGACGGGTCCGTTATCTACGTGGTTCTATCATGCGCTCACGGCCGAAGGAGTGCCGGCGATCTGCATCGAAGCGCGGCACGCCCAAAGGATTTTGGATGAGACGCTCAACAAGACGGATGCCAATGACGCGGATGGCTTAGCTCATTTGGCCGAAGCCGGATTCTACAAGACGGTTCGGGTAAAGGCATTCGACAGCATGCTGACACGCACGCTGGTGACCGCTCGCAATCAGTTGCTCAGCATCTCGACCCAGCTCAGCAATCAAATTCGCGGTCTGATGAAGACTTTCGGTCTCATTGTCCCGAAAGGGAGGGGGCGAATATTTGACGGGAACGTGAGACAATTCCTGGATGGGAATGACGCCTTGGCTAAGATCATATTGCCTCTGCTCGACGCCTGGTGCGACATACGAAGACGCGCTGCCGGTCTTGATCACCAGTTGCTCGCGGCAGCACGGGGAAGTCAGGAGACCAAGCTTTTGATGACGATCCCAGGGGTCGGCGCCGTCACCGCCATCTCGTATGTCGCCGCAATCGAAGACCCAGACAACTTTAAAAAGTCGCGCTCCGTTGGCGCCTGGCTTGGATTGACAACGCGGCGTTATCAATCAGGAGAGGTCGATTATGACGGCCATATCTCGCGACGAGGCGACAACCGTCTGCGTGGGCTGCTTTACGAAGCGGCGATGGTGCTTCTTACAAGAACCAGTGCTAGGACCGAATGCAGTCTGAAGAATTGGGGGCTCAAGCTGCGTGACCGGCTTGGCTTCAAGCGCGCTGCGGTGGCGGTCGCCCGAAAGCTTGCCGTCATCATGCATAGTATGCTCAAAACAGGAGAAATGTTCAACGCATTGGCTGGCGCTCCCGTATAAAGCGAAAGTACCTGCCTTAAACCTCAACGCGTCAAATCTGATTTGAGGCGTACTCAGCGTCCGTGCCACGGACGTGGGTTGGATCATTCCGTATGTTGCGGCTGCAGCTCGTTGAGACTTGCGTTTTGAACAAAGGAAGGTCCACCCTGCGAAGACCCATTATGCGGCGATCCTATGTCGACCGCGAAGACAACCCTGCCCCTGGCACCGGATGGCTGTAAAGAAAAAAACGACGCTGAGGCCCGATCTATCGAATTGATACGCCGTTTTGCGTGCTGCAATACGGTGCGATACTGAATGGCCAAACCAACTTGACTAATGGATTGCGATTAGACAACCGCACATTCTGCAGGACCTTGGCCTTCACCTCGATATGGAGCTGCTCGGTGACCGCCTCACCCATGCGATGCATCTGGTGACGGCAGCAAGGGCAGGCCTTCTGATCGTGGGCAATGTCATATTCGACGCGCTCGCGCGGCAGGTGTTCCGGCAGGGGCTTGCGGCCACGCTTCTTGCCCTCCGGCCTTTCGGTCGATGGCAAGCCGGTGTCCGGCAGGTGGACGACCTCGCCATCTTCTCCGCTGGCGTCGTCATCGGCAACCTGCTCGGCTTCATCGAAGAGGCGGTCCACGTGCTTTTCGCTCTTCGGCGCAAAACGATGCAGCCGCGCCAGCACCAACTCTTCCTCGAGCTTGACCACGCGTTCCGTGAGCTGACGGTTTTCCGCCTGCAGCGCCGCAATGCGCGCCATCAACTCCTCAACAGTGGGTTCGCCGGGTCGGATCATCAGATTCTTGAATCTGAACCGTTTCGCCCCGTCAACCGCAGACGTTGCGAACTGTCAGCCGGCGATCTGGTATTGCCGAACCGGATGGCGGACCATCGCGTCGATATCAATGCCGTCGAGAATCCAGTGTAATTGCTCGGTCGTCAGCGTTACCACCATCATCTCCCGACGTGGCCACCGGAACCGGTCTTCCGACAATCGCTTCAGCACCATCACAAAACCGGACCGATCGAAGAACAGGAGCTTCATCCGGTCACGGCGGCGATTGCAAAAGGCAAAGACCGCAGGCGCAAACGGGTCCAGCGCCATAGTCTCCTGCACCAGGACCGCAAGGCTGTTGATGCCGGCGCGGAAGTCGATCGGTTCGCGATGCAGGTAGACCTTGAGATCAGCGCCCAGTCTGAACATGACCCAAAGCTCCGATGATTGTCCTCAAAGCATCAGCATCACCGGATTCCAGCGTCAGCTTCACGCCGTTTGGTAGCAACGCGCTTATTTTGGAAGAACCTGACAGATTGGCCTTCCCCAGTGACGCCGGTTGGTCTTCCCTAAACGCGACCGGCATCTCCAACGAGGAGGTCCCGACAGGCAGGCTGCAGTCTGCCGCGACGACCGGGATAAACCGCGAGCTTGCAGATCCCGCCGAGAAGCGAGCCTCCCTGGCATCCTTGACCCATTTGCGCAGTAGGTTGGCATTGATCCCATGCGTAAGCGCAAGGCCGGATATCGACACACCAGGCTCAAGGCAGGCCGCAACAAGCCGCTCCTTTGATCCCGGATCATAGCGGCGTCGCCCATCACGTCCCACCAACCGCACTCGCAGTTTCTGCTCTTCGTCACTCATATTTGGTGTCCACCTATTTTAAGTGGACACTTCATGCGGCAGAGAATTCAACGCGAAAAGGCGCAACGAAATGAGCGCTTACCGCTATTCTTCATCACGGCCGGCACCCTTGCAATCGCCATCGGTGCCGGCCTCCTCTCCATACCGCATTGAAAGACGTGAAAGATGGTGGCTGACGAAACCGGAGATGAAGAGATGCAGATGCCGGAACGCGCGAAGAGGATGGGGGCGAATATCAATACCCTCGTTGGAATTCTCTCGATCGCCTCTTCGGTCGGCATGGGTGTCTGGGTCACGGCGAACAAAAGCCGCGATATCGAGGACCTGCAGGGTTGGCGGAAGGACTTTATCGTTCAGACCGAAGCGAATTCAGCCCGCGTCGATCAGCGCCTGCAGGCGATCGAAACGCGACAGTCGACCGCCGAAGGCGATATCAAGACGCTCGGCTTTCGGATGTCAGCAAGCGAACAATCGGTCGGGTCCGTACTCGCCTCGATCAAGGATCTGACGTCATCCGTCAATGAGCTGAATGGGATGTGAAGGTCGTTCGCGAGATTCTGCAGCGGCAGGATCGGCAGAGCGGCAATCAGCGCTGAGGAGGCAAAAAAATCCGCCGAGCGGGTCTCTGGATGCCTTCGGATTGTCGAGGTCGCTTCCGCGAAGGGAGTTGTAGGAAATATGGGAGGAGTCATGAATTCTCTGAAATCGATACTCTTAAGCGATCGGCGATGAATGTTGGTTGATCGTCGATAGAGATGTTGACAACGATGTCACCTGGCCGATCAAAATTAACCAGCAGACCAGTTGGAAACGCGTGGGCTGGTAGTGCTGCGTCAGAAATCTGAAACTGCACATCTATCTTTCCCAAAATGACAGAGTTTTTGCCGTCTTCATAGGTGACTGTTACGCTTGTTTTATGATCGCCAGCAGGCAGACCGAAAATTTGAATCCATGTGGCCATGGGTTGAATGAAAGGGGCTTGAAGCCTGATTTCGCCAGAATAGACCCCAATCAGGATGAGTTTGCCGTTGAACTCTTGACGTATGTCGTCGCAAAATACGACGCGAGCCCTTATTTCTGCCAATGTACGCCCCCTAGACCAGCGGCCGTCTTGGCGACATTTTGGGTTGGGGCCCTAGAATTCCATTCTGCTTTGCCAAATGAACCGGAGCTTTCCGTGACGCATGTGGAATGCCTCCGATTGGATAGTGCTTCTCTCTGGGGCCAGTGCCGTTCAGCTCGCAGGAAGCTACCATCGATAGCAAAAAGTAGTTCTGCTATCGTGTCTATCGTCCAGTTCCCGGGCGTATTCAGAAGACGAGATACTTGAGCAGGATCTTTACCGAGCCGGCGGGCAATGTTTGCGCGTGTTATACCGGCTTCGACACAAGCGTTCGCAACCATGTCAAAAACATCGTCTCGCGCGGTTTGAGTGACATAACCAAGTGTGCGATCGCTGATACGATCGTCGCTAGATGGCTCAGCCAATAATGATGTTTCGTGAGATGTATTCAGCATGTGTGGCCCCAATCAAAGGCGAATTTTGAGGAAACAGGAGATCCCATTGGGCTCGGCATCGTTTTACTGCTGCGCCAAAACGAAGATTGTCCCTAGCTTCCCATGTAAGCAGGATGAGACTATCGACTTGGGCGAATGCGCCGAAGATACGGATTTGCGGGCGCGGTTGTCGTATTCGCATATCCACGATTCCCTTACTTGTAGGAGCATTTCTCGCCACAAGAGTTGCGGGGTCTTTTCGCATCGGGTCCATGGCAAATCGAATTGCCCTTCCGGTGGTGAAAGCATCTATTTGAGCTCTCGCTTCACCCGCAACTCTATCAAATCGAGCATGAACAGACGCTCCACCATTTAGAAACTCACCGACTTCCGTTGATACAAAAATGTTTCTTTCCACTCCACGCCCAGGAAGCATCGGTCTTACGAACGACAGTCGGCCTGTTGAAACGTGGTTTTGCAATTCCTCCAATATTGACATATAAGTCAACAAACCTCTATCAGCAATCGGCTATTGAATGAATTTTTGGTAATTGGCGGTTCTTCATTGCCACCCCGGCCTTGTTCCAACAGCAAGAGAGCCGATTCGTAAATTTCTTCATGTTAAGCGTCGGTTATTTGGAATTTGGCCCTTAGGTGGCTGATCAAGGCCATAGATATCCCACCCGTTGCTGTCAACGATATCAAAAAAAGGCGAATGTCGATGCCGACAATTCGCTCAAAGGTGTGTATTCCAATGAAACCGGACAGGAATTCCGATCTTTAACCGGACGCTTATTCCAGCGTTTTACCGGACGCGATTCCGAGGCGAAGCCGGACGATGTACAGCGTCTCTGGGTCTGAGTTGATCATTGTCGGCGAATATCGGGCAGGTCAAGCCTGAGTTGCATTCTCGGCTGACAGGTTTCGATGTTTGCGCAGGCTCTCACCGGAAAGTTCGATGCGGTAGGCGTTGTGGACAAGGCGATCCAGCACGGCGTCGGCGATCGTGGGATTTCCAATCATATCGTACCAGTGGTCCACGGGGATTTGGCTGGTAACAATGGTCGAGCGCTTCTCGTATCGATCCTCGACAATCTCCAGGAGATCGCGTCGTTGCTCGTCGGTGAGCTTCTCCGGCCCCCAATCGTCCAGGATGAGGAGATCGGCTTTGCCCAGGCTCTTGAGCATCTTTGCGTAGCGACCGTCGCCTCGTGCCAGGGCGAGCGCGGCAAAGAGCCGTGGCACGCGGTGATAGGCGACGGCAAGATCCTCCCGGCACGCCTTTTGACCGAGAGCGCAGGCCAGCCAACTTTTGCCGACGCCGGCAGGACCGATCAATAGCAGGGAGTGCCGCTGTCTGATCCAGTCGCAGGTGGAAAGCTTGAGGAAGAGGTTGCGATCGAGACCACGCGCTGCTCGGAAATCGGTATTCTCGATTTGGGCGTCATGGCGCAGCCTGGCGGCACGGGCTCTGGCTTCGAAGCGCTTCTGGCGACGCGAGGTCTGTTCCCGTTCGAGCAGGATCGCGAGCCATTCGCCGTGCTGGAGGCTTCTCGCTTCCGGTTGCATTTCCAGTTCCTGGAAGGCGGAAGCCATGCCGGAAAGGCCGAGTTGGCGCAGCGTATCTACAGTGGGATTGGTCAGCATTCTTGATTGTCTCGTTAATGAAAGTAGGCTTTGCCGCGAAGATTGGCATGCTCGCCGACGGCGGCAGGTTCGGCGGAATGTCGTGGTGCCTTGTAGGTGCTGATGAGCGCGGTGATGCTTTTGCAGGTCAGTCCGCCGATCTCGACGGCACGGGCGGACACCGCCTCGGCCTGCATCGTAGGAATTGCCCGATAGAGCTTCAGCACGCCGAGGCAGGTTCGAAAGCCTTGTTCCGGATGAGGACGGCTGGCCAGGATAGCGATGATCAGCCCCTCGGTCTGAGGCCCAATGGAAGCGCCCCAGCGCTGGAACCTTGCAGGCGACCATTCGGCATAGCGCCGGTGCGAGCTGGGCATATGGTCAGGATCGGTTCCGTAGCGTGATCCGCCGTAACGACGCTGGTGGACTGCGATCCTCTTGCCCTTGAAGAAGACCTCGATCGTGCGGCCCGTGGCCCTGATATCCACCTGCTGTCGGATCAGGGTATGGGGCACGGAGTAGAAATAGTGCTCGAACTCGACATGGTAGTCGGTCGAGACCCGCGCCAGCTTCCACTCGGCGTATTCGTAGTCCTCTGCCGGAAGAGCCGCGAGTGCCGGGCGTTCCATGGTCTTGAACATCTCCTGGCGGGTTTGGCCCAACCGCTTCATGACGTGCGTGTTGATCCGCTCGACGGCATCCCGGATGGCGGCGTTAGCTTCCTCCAGTGAAAAGAAGGTCTGATTGCGTAGCCGGCCGAGGATGCAGCTCTGGGCGAAACGTACGCCGGCCTCGACTTTTGGCTTGTCTTTCGGCCGCTTCGGTCGCGCCGGAAGCACGCCGACGCCGTAATGGGCAGCCATCCTGCCGAAGCTGTGGTTGATCTCCGGATCGTAGAAGCTCGCCTTGTTGACGCCGGACTTCAAATTATCCGGATTTTGTGTCCCGAACGGTTATGTGCCCCGCAGCCTGGTGATCCAAGCGCTCTCGCCGACACGGGGCACATAACGATCAGAGGTCGGCGAGCCATTCGAGAAGCTTTGGCTCGCTCTGCCAGACTGGCTTTCGGGGAGGTCCCACCGAAGAACTAGCAAGTCCCTGGCAAGCCTCAAGCGCCTCCTGCTTCATCCTGATGCTAATCTCGGCATATCGGTTGGTTGTATCGAGGCTGACGTGGCCAAGCCAGCCTCTTATGACGTTCACGTCGACGCCGGACTCGAGGAGATGAACGGCCGTCGTGTGTCTCCAAACATGTGGAGATATGGACCTCTGTCCATTGCCAATGCGAATATTCGAACCATGACGCCGGACAAGCTTATATAGGCCGAACCGCGTCAGCGGCTTCCCGACGTTGCTGAGGAATACCGGACTTTCTGTAGCGGCTGGGTGGCGTCGGTTACGCAGCATCTCGCCAAGCAGGCGGGCAGTCTCGGGCCATAGTGGACAGGTCCGCCACTTGTCGCCCTTGCCGTGCAGGTTCACCCGCGGTGAGGAGGTCAAAACCAACTGATCGACGATCAGTCCGGTGACTTCCGTTGCGCGGGCGCCCGTATTGTACAGGAACATGAGCAGCGCCTTGTCGCGGATGGCCAGCTTTCCGCTGCGCGGCAGTTTGTCGAAGAGCCGTTCGACCTCGTCGCGCTCGAGATAATAGGTGGCTGCTGGCTGCGCACGCTTCCTTGGGATGGCGGCGACGCGTTCGGCCTCCGGCAGCACTATAGGTTCCTGGCCCCCGGCATTGGCGAAGAAGGTGTGCAGCATTGCTAGCCGGTGGTTCCGTGCTCGGATGCCGTTGCCGCGCTCGGATTCAAGATGGGCGAGAAATGCCCGCACATTGTCGGCGCTGAGGTTCTCAGCCTGAGCTTGCTGATCGGGGTTCGGTTCTCCCGGGCCAAGAATAGGAGAAACAACCGGATCCCGTCGCGGTAGCTCCGGATCGAGGTGGACGCCAGACCCTTCTCGGCTTTGAGATGGTGTTCGAAGAACTGATAGACGAGGCTGCCGACGGTTCTCATGGCCGTCCTCCATACGAAAGCGGTGCTGCAAAGCGTTCGAAGCGCTGGCCGGCGGCTTCAAGGAGATCGGCTGTAACGGTGAGATAGACGGCGGTGGAAGCGGGGTCCACGTGGCCCATGAAGGTCGACAGCTTAACGAGCTTGTCGGTGGGATTATGTCCGTCGCGATACCACCGCAGAAGTCGCCCGACCGCAAAGCTGTGTCGCAGATCATGCACGTGAGCCGGCGTTCCTCCCGCTGGGATTGGTATGTCCAATTGATCGGCCAGCGAACGGAAAATGATACTGATCGTGCCGGGGTTCACCGCTCGACCCCGCAGGAAAGAAAACAGCGGCGTGTCGGGGGTAACCGAAACTACGTGCTGTGATCGCAGCGTCATGAACGCATAAAGGCGCTGTGCCAGCTGCGGCCCCATGGGAATGAGCCTTGACTTGGAAAACTTCGTCTCGCGAATGGTGAGCACGTCACGATCCCGATCGACATCCCGCCAGCGCAGGCGCGCAACCTCGCCGACGCGCAGACCAAGCCCGAACAACAGGCTGAAGATGATGGCATAGGCAGGCCCGCGAAGCGGGGCGTTGTTCTGATCCGGGAGCTCGGCGGCGCGATCGATGAGCTGTTGAGCGGTCCGCAGATCCAGGATGCAGGGCGGTCTCGGATTACCTCGGCGGCGCGGCTTCATCGTGACAGGAGAACGATCAATAAAGTCATGCTCGACCATCCACTCGAACAGCCGGCCGACGACGCCGATCAGATGGTTGAAGCTTCGAGGCCGCGAGCGCGGACGGCTCAGGAAGAATGCATCGAGGAGCGCCGGGGTGATCTCGGTCAGGTTCGTCACCGCTTGAGCGTTGAGGTAGCCGTCGAACATCCGCAGCACCTTGTCTTCGACGTCATAGCGCCGGTTGAGCGCGCGCTTGTGGCGAAGGAAAGCGACGATGTAGGGTGCGATCGGGCTTGAAGGCTCGGGAAGACGCGGGCTCATTGCAGATCCTCCCCATCACCCAGAGCTACTTCCCGCAAGCCATCGACCTGGACCTTCGCGTAAATCATGGTCGAGGAGGCAGCGCGATGCCCGACATAATCGCCGATGGTCTTGAGCGAAAACCCCGTGTCTACCAGGCGCTGGACGCAGGCATGACGGAGAGTGTGTGATCCTGGACGGCTAACCGGAATCCCCGCGCGATGAAGATACTTGCTGGCAGTGGCCGACACCGCAGAGTGTGTAAGTGGCGATTGTGGGGCCAAATGCCGCCAGAAAAGCAATCGGCTTTGAACGTCAGGCCGCCCGTTCCTGAGGTAATCCACGATCGCCTCACCAACGACGGGGGCCAGCGGATAGGTGGTGCTGTGCTCGGCCTTGCGCCCGTGCACATGCAGCCGATCGCGCTTCCAGTCGACATCGTCGAGCGTCAGCAGCGCTACTTCACGGGAGCGCAGCCCATAAACGGCCATCAGCAGCAGCATGGCGTAGTCGCGCCGGCCAACCACGGTGCGCCGGTCCACCTGATCGAGCATATCCTGGACCGAACTCCAACTAATCGATCGAGGGATATCGGCCAGCCGATAACGTTGAGGTATCTCGACCAGCTTGCTGATGTCGCGCTGAAGGACGTGTTCCCGATGCAGGTATCGCAGGAAGACCCGCAGGATGCTGGCAAGACTGATCATCACGGTGCGGCCGAAATGCGAGGCCTGTGTCGTGATGAAGGTCGTCACCACCGGTAATGTAAGCGACTTCGGATCGCATCCTATATCGCCGAGATGTCGCTCGAAGACGCGAAGGTAATGCCGGTAATGCGCGATGGAGCTTTGCCGCAACCCTCGCTCATCTCGGAGATAATCGAAGAACCCTGGAATCTGGATTGCAAATGGATCGGGCAGCGAAGGTCTGGTGCGGTCATCGCCTGCCTTCCATACGACCAGGCTGAAGAAATGCCGCATGATGCCAGTGACAAAGTTGCGGTCGCGTCGACGTGCATCAGCCGATCGACCGGAATGACGATTTGACAACCAATCAGCGATGAACGGCTCGAAGAGCCCTTCCGCTTGTTCTATACGTTCGACATTCTGGCCGGCAGTGAATGCCGCAAACTTCACCAGCACGGGAACGCGGCGATAGATGCTTCGAGGCGTATAGGCACGTTCGCACAAAGCCTTCACATACTGCTCGATCTGCGGCCCTAGCCAGCAATCCATAATCCGATCGATAGTTTGTGGTTTGACGAAAAAGTGTTCCAACATGACAACCTCCATTCTGAATTAAGGGGAATAGGAGGGTGCGCTCGTTGTTCGCCAGAGATGTGCCGCCACAGACAATCTGGTCGTTTGATCACAGAAACTTACGCCCGCCGGGGCGCATAACCGTTCGGGACACAAAACCCCGATTACGTGCCCGGGCACGTAATCGTAGACGATAAGGCGCGGCACGCCGCCGAAATAGGCGAACATGCGCACGTGCGAGCCGATCCAGTCCGGCAGGGTCTGAGTCCAGGTGGCTTCTGCAAAGGCATAACTCGATGCACCGAGCACGCCGACAAAGATCTCCGCCTCGCGGATCTCGCCGGTCTTGCGATCGACGATCGGCAGCTTCTTGCCGGAATAATCGACGAACACCTTGTCGCCAGCAATGTGGACCTGCCGCATCGTTGGCGTCAGACGCCGCTCAAAGCCGCGGAACAGGTCGCAGAACCGACTGAAGCCGTAGCCATCAGGATAGACGGCTCGATATTCCTCCCACAGGATCGTCAGGGTCACGCCGGGCTTCTTCAGCTCGACCGCAATGACACTCCAATCCGGCTCTGGTAGTCGCCGTACCCCTTGTTTGGTGCCTTGCCGGGCGAAAAGTTTACATTCCAGGACGTCGTCCGTCAGATCGGCAGGCAAAGGCCAGGATAGCCCTGCCGTCGCAGCTCGCCCGATCCCGTCCTGCACCGTGCTGCGGGCAATCCCGAGCAGATCGGCAATATCGCGAACGCTCACGCCATCTGATCGCAGTCGAAGTAAATGTCGTAGTTGTCTCATGGTCAGCCTTCGTCTCTTCGACATGCCATCTCCTCAAGTTCAAAAGGAAATGCATGCCAAGGTTGCTGACCCAGGGGCACTGCTTACGTTGAAAAACGTCCGGTATCAAATCGGAATCGCGTCCGGTTAATTCTCGGAATCGTGGAGTGAACCCCCAGACTGAGACAAGGAAAATCGCGGACACCCCACGTTAAGCTATGCAGCCTTTTCCATCTGTCGTCCACCTGAATGCTTCTGTTCGTACTCCTCCGGCGTGAGATAATCGAGCGCCGAATGCAGGCGCTGCGTGTTGTAAACGGTATCGATGAAAGCGCCAATGCGCCTGCGGGCATCATTTGCATCCTTATAGGCGAGACCTTGCACCTCTTCCTGCTTCAGGGTTTTCATGAAGCTCTCCGCCTTCGCATTGTCATAAGGATTTCCGACACGGCTCATGCTCGCTTGGATCCCCCGACGATGCAGTAATTCGGTGTAGGCCCCGCAGGCGTATTGAACTCCGCGGTCGGAATGATGGATGAGGCTCCCGGGTACGGGCTGGCGATCAGCGATGGCCATCTCGAGAGCCTCGATGGCAAGGCTTGCTCTAAGATGCGTATCCAGCGCCCATCCGACTACCCTGCGGCTAAACGCGTCAAGGACAACGGCAAGGAAGGCAAACTCCTCGGCCAGATGCAGGAAGGTGATATCGGCAACCCATAGCTGGTTTACGCCATTGAGGATCATTCCCCTCGCGAGGTTCGGCACGACGTGCCAACCATGCCTGGAGTTGGTCGTCACAGGAATAAAGGGTCTAGCGCGCAGGCACAACAGATTGTCTTCACGCATGATCCGTAGAACGCATTTGTGATTGACTTGCCACCCCTCCCGTCGCAGCAGGGCTCCAATCCGGCGGTAGCCGTAGTGTGTGTTGCCGAGAGCCAGCTTCTGAATGAGATCGCGCAAACCCGTCTCGGCCCGACGAGGGGCCGAATCCAGCCAGTGACGGTAATAGCTCGCGCGGCTGACACCAGCGAGCCAGCACATTCTGTCGACGTTGAATTCGCCTTGCGACAGGCCGCTCATCATCTTTTCGATGACGTTGAAGATGCCGTTTCGCCAGGAGCGCTGCTCCGACGCTGATCTTCCTCGAAGTGCCGCAAGGCTTCGCGAAAAAAATCGAGATCGAGCTGCTGCTGCCCGACCTTCTGCTCCAGTTCCCTGATCCGGCGCCTGGCCTTGGTCAGTGCCTTTTCCTGAGGTGCCGGCACATCGACTGCACTCTGCAGCTGTGCGGTCCCGTCAACTCCTGCCGTCCTGGCCGGCCGGCCGCGCCGACGTGACTTCAGATTACCATGAAGCCTGAGATGATCACGCCACTCGTAAAGTCGTTGGCGACTGATACCAACCTCATCTGCCAACTTGCTGACGGTTTCGCCCGCCTCCATGCGCCGGAGAAGCTCCAGCTTTTGGTCATCATCAATAATTCTTTGCCGTCCGGCCATGCCCAGTTTCCTCTCCTTGCGGGGAAACTGTCCGCGATTTTCCTTGTCTCAGTCTGGGGGTTCACTCCAATCGTGTCCGGTTTTTGATCGGAACGCCGTCCGGTAAATCATCGGAATCTACACTCAAAGGTTTTGCCCGGGCGCCCGCCTCGGCACCCGTCCCACCATCTTTCAAAACAATAACGGCGCTGCAAGTAGCAACGCCGCTCATAAAATGCTGATTCCCGAACAGGCCGCGCCCGCAGGCCGAAGGGCGTATATGATCCACGCCATTATCACGTTCTAATTCAGCGGTCGGAAGTGTGCCTCCGACGATTGAAACAGAGCACTTCATGGAAACTGTGCCCCTATCCCTAATCGGATAGGGGCTTTTTGCTTTTGGGTGCCCGCTTGGGCGTTGCTGTGCGAAACACCGTTGTCATGAAGTCCGAAGAAACAACGCATTACCAGGTCTGTCGATTGTACCGCGCGAACGAGCTTCACGCCCGGTGAACGGCTCAAACTCATCATCGCCGTCGAGATATTCCAGCTCGTGGTCAATATGGTCGATCGCCCAGCACAGCGCCTCGATCTCGCTTCTCAGGTGCTCCGCCAAGTCCTCGGTAATGATGGCGATATCGGCAGCAGGCAGGGAGGCCTTGCTGTTGATGATCTTGATCGCATCAGCCTCAAGGCCGGCAAGATGATGCTTCGCCCGCTCGATCTGGAACAGTAGCGTGCTGCGCTGATCCATCAGGTATTCTCTGGTTTCGTCCATCATTTCGGCACCCGGCACGGCTCAGCACAAAGGAAAGCCCTGAGGGGGAATCCGCAGGGCCAGAGAAGTGAGAGATATCGGATGGAAAGGAGCTCCGATAACTTTGGTCTAAAGGACGTCATGTCCTGACCACGATGGCAGAAGTTTGCCAGAATTCCGCCTCGCCGTAAAGTTCAGACTAATGGTTGGTCACCAAGCGGACGCTGAAAGCTTCGTGCGTCAATGAAGAAGCTGCGCCACCATCAGCACCAACGTGCTTAGGCCCGCGCACACTGTCAAAGCAGTCAAAATCGAAGTCGACATCATATCGCTCCTCAAATCAGATTTTGCGAGCTGACTACTGCAGCGGTGGGGGCGGTGTTCTCATGGGAGGGAAAAGATGAGAGCGACCCGACCTGTGGTCGCCGATGACGTCGCAGCTTTCTCAAGCGTCGCCGGCGTTTCTTGGCGATATCGTCGGCAACCGTCGAGACGTAGCCACTATATTCGGGAAGTTTGCGGTCATGGAGCGTATTGCGCCTGATCTCACGATTGATGGTCGATCGGTGACGGCCGAGCTTACGTGCTATCTCGTTGATCGGCACCTTGCGCTCGACTAAATGATGCAGGCGCCGCCGATCGGCGAGGGTCAATTGCGAATAGTGCATAACGACAAGCTGTGGCGTAATCAGGAATATGAAACTGGAGAGCGGTTTTCCGGTGACGCTCGAAGCTTTCCAAAGAAAAATAGCCACCAATATAGACCCCGTTGGGAAGATGTCTGCTGACATCCCTACTTCTGCGAAACGTATGGCACGGGCGCGGACTTGCGCGCAGCCGTCGGGCGCTCCACCAGAATGGTTGTTCGCGGGAGGTCGTACGCCACGCTCAACGCCTTGAGCTCGTCGTCCAGGCGCTTGTCCGCTTCGTTGAGGCGGTGATGAAGGCGATGGTAATCCGTCCAGGTCGGCGTCCGGAAGGTCTCGAGCCATCGCGAAGGCTGCTGAACGTCGCGCGTGAGTGTCCACTGGCGTGCACCGACGCGGCTTTGAACCAGCCGACGCCTGCGCATGATTTCAAGAAAAAGGTCAGCATTCTCGTCCGCCACAGCGTATTCTGTCGTGACCAGGATCGGGCCACTTCGCGGCTTCAGATCAAGTGCCGGCACAGGCGCATCGAAAGCGCCGGAGGCTTCGAGCTCCGACTCTAGGCGGTTGCTGATCGGGAGCTTGACCCCAAGTGCCGCAACAACCAAGGAGGACGCAGCAGAACATGCCAGGGACAGGGAGAGGGAATGATTTTCCGCGATAATTCCCCAGAGCCAACTGCCCCCGGCAATCCCCCCATAGGTGAAGGCGCTGTAGATGGAAATCGTGCGACCCACGACCCAACGTGGGCTTGCCAACTGCACATTGACGCCGAACCCCGACCATCCCGTCACCCAGCCTGCGCCCCCGAAGGCAAGGCAGACTGTTGCGATGATAAGGGAGGACGTCAGAGCAAGTGAGATGGCACATGCCGCACACGCGACGCATGCCAGAACGATCAGCAGCTCCTGCGTGACCGCGCGCCTGAGTGGCGGGTTCACGAGCCCCGCGACCAGCGCGCCGGCGCCAAAGCCCCCCATGAGAATACCGTAGTCGATCGGGCCGCCCTTCAAAAGGTCTCTCGCGACGAGCGGCAGGAGCGCCAGCATTGAGGTTCCGGTCAGCCCAAAGAGCGTCCCGCGGACAATGGTCGCCTTGATTTCGGAGGATATCGCGGTGAAGCGCAGGCCATCATAGATGGCCGTCATGAGCGCTTCCCGGGGGAGGGGCGACGCTTTCACGGTCCACTTGTTTCGCCACAGGGCGGTGAGGGGCGCGACGAAGCCGAAGGTGGTGAGCGCGAATGTGACGAGCGGCCCGAATACAGCAACGATGATGCCGCCGAGGGCGGGACCGACGCTACGGACCGTGTTGAAGCCGACATTAAGAAGTGTCACGGCCGACGGCAGATGGCGGCGCTCCAGCATATCGCCAAGCGAAGCGCGCCAAGCAGGATCGCTCAATGCGATACCGCAGCCGTCAAGGAAACTGAACGCCAGGATCATCCATGGATCGGTGATGCCGAAGGCCATGAGGATCGTCAGCATCGCCGAGGCCGCCATCATCAGGCTTCGACCGACGATCATGACCATGCGCCGACTGTAGTTGTCGGCAATCGCGCCAACGAAGATCGCAAGAAAAAAGGCTGGCAGCGTGGATGAGGCCTGAACGAGGGCAACCATGACATCGGACGTCGAAACCGTGGCCATGAGCCAGCTGAGCGCTACCGTCTGCATCAGCCAGCCCAGGCTGGAAAGCTGCGACGCGAAGAAAATCGAACGGAACGTCGAATTCTTCAGTGGCGCCAATAGCCCTATGGATGCTGTCTCTTCTTTTGAAGGCATGTCATTCAGTCTCTTTCGGGCGGGTCACTTCGGCCGTGCTTGACGGGCGTATTCGGCGATGAGGGAAAGGAGTCGTACTTCGGTCTGCCATCATTTGTCGCTTGCCCAGTCGACGCTTTGTCCAAGAGTTCGCGGGCCAGGCATCGGCGCGTGGCGGCAAGGCCGGAATCGAAAACCGAGGGAAAAGCGGCTGTCGTCGAGCAGGGATCGACGACAGCCGAGCGAACCAGGATGGCAGGGGTTGATGCCACTCCCAGGCCAGGAGCTGTGTTCGGCTTGCGGCTAGTCTCCACAGTCTGAACCGTGAGGTTTTGTTTCTGGCCGACGCCATTATGGGACCGTTGCCGCTGCTCGATAAATGGCCTCATCGCAAGATCACCTCATGGACGCGAAACGCGCGCGACCGGTTGGCTCCGGGTCCGTCGCGTGTCTGTTGTGCGCTCAATCACAAGATCAGTTTCCGGAGGCTTGTCACTCATATGCAAAGCGGCGAGAAGCTGTACGACTTCCTGATCCCACGGGGAGAGACGATGATGCAAACGCAGGAAATCCATCCAGGTCGGCGTGCGGAATGTTTCTGTCCAACGGGAAGGCTTTCGAAGATTTCGCTGGAGCGTCCAGTCACGTGCGCCTGCCCGGGCCAGGGCGTATCTTCGAGTGCGCATGTGATCGAGGAAGATGTCCAGGTCGCTGTCGTCTATGGCATATTCCGTCCTCGCTGCAATCGGGCCGCTTCGGGGCTTCAGATCAAGCGCCACCGTTGGCGCCGGATAAACCGAGCCCTGCTGGTCTGCCTCGGCCGCCAGATGCACCGGCAGGACGAACCCTGATGCGGCGACGAGTAACAGGGCCGCTGCGGCAAGTTCGAGAGAAGATGCAAGCGAATAGGTCTGGGCGACGGTGCCCCAGATCCAACTGCCGGCTGCCATGCCGCCGGAGAGGAATGCGTAATAGATGGAGAGCGTACGGCCGACGACCCAGCGCGGACTTGCCAATTGCACCCAGACGTCGAACCCGGTCCAGGTGATGACCCAGCCGGCGCCTCCGATGACAAGCGCAAGTGTCGCCAAAGGTACTGAGGAGGTGAGGGCAAGTGAGATGCAACAAAACGCGCAAGCGATGGAAGCGATCGCCATCAGCCATTCCTGAGGAATCAATCTCCTTAAGAGCCGGTTGTTCAGTCCGGCGATGCAAGCGCCTGTTCCGAAACCGGCAAACAGTATGCCGTAGATGATTGGTCCGCCGGCCAAACGATCGAGGGCGACAAGCGGCAGAAGAGCAAGTATGGCAATGGCGGCAAGGCCGAAAAGGGTGGCACGTATGATCGCCGCCCGGATGTCGGAAGAAAGCGCCGTGAACCGCATTCCGTCATGGATTGCTGTTGAAATTCGCTCTGCAGGCAGCGGAGACTTGCGGACGTGCCACTTGTTGCGCAACACCGCGCCGAGAGGCGCTAAGTTGCTGCAGGCGGCAAAGAGAAAGGCCGCCAACGGACCGAGGAACGCGAGAATGGCTCCGCCCAAAGCCGGTCCAACGCTGCGCGTCATGTTGTATCCGACCGACATAAGCGTCACCGCAGCCGGAATATCTCGCTTGTCGAGGATATCGCCCACCGAGGCATGCCAAGCGGGGTCATTCAGCGCAAAGCCGCAGCCTGCGACAAATCCCAGACCTAGAATCAGCCAGGGACTAACGAAGCCGAAGGCGGCAGCAATCGCCAGTACGATGGAAGCGAGCGCAATCAATGAGAGCCCGGTGATCATGACCGATCGACGGCTATAGGTGTCGGCGATTGCTCCGGCGGGAATGGAGAGTATGAATGCCGGAAGCGTCGTTGAAGCCTGCACAAGCGCGACCATCAGATCCGAAGCGGAGATCGTCGCCATGAGCCAACTGATCGTGACGGTTTGCACCAGCCATCCCAGGTTGGCGACTTGCGTGGAACTCCAGATCGAACGGAATGCTATACTGCGTAGCGGATCAAGGGTGGTTGGCCCGCGCGCGGTGACGTCTTCGATCTGCATTCTTGATGGCTCTGAGCTTCGCATTGACACCGTGACGCCACAGATTATCCGCAACTCGGATACGAATTTCGGCGTTATTGGAGTTCTTGGCGCAGGAACCCTGCGTTGAGCGGGAGTGTATCAGGCAGTCCGACCAGTTCTAGCACGTTGCTGGCTTATTATTGAGCTTGTATGCCGTTTTTCCTTCCTGAACGATTATCCCTTCGGAAGTGCGTACCGGAGCACGCGCAATTCGTCCTCATCGCCGAGGGAAATTTCCAACACACGATTGGCGAGATCGTCATCGTCGTCGAGTTCGGCCATAGCCTGTTCGAACAGCTCGATCTGCATATCGAGGTCCATACCGGGCGGGCGGTTTAGGTAGACAGCCCGGCATGGATGGCAACGTCTGCATATTGCCCCTTCGTCCCGGGCTTGTCTTTCGGCCCGCGGAAGTCGACCGAGTTCTTCGTGACGAACGTCCAGTCGCCCTAAAGAATGATCGGTGTGAGCTCCCAGTCTTTCAGGCCACCCAGTTTTCATCCAGACGACATGGCTCGTTTCGCCATAACCTTTTTCCAGCGCCATCTTAGCCAGTTGAGGACTGAGGCACTCATCAATCAGAAACTTCATCCCGCCTTCGTGCGACGGGGGACGCGACGATCTGTGAGGATGACCGAACCTTCGGGAAGCTCGCCCAGCACGCGGGGCCGCCCGCGCAAGGGATTAGCTTCCGCATAGATTGTCGCGAGCCTGATCTTCTCTCTGTCCAGGCCAGGCCAGGTTTCGAGAATGCGCTCCGTGGAATTGCCCGCGGATACGGACGCGGCAACATCATGGACAGGAACGCGGGTGCCTCGAATGACAGGCGTCCCACCAAGGATGTCGGCCGACGATGTGACGACCTCCCGTGCTGCGGCAAGGTCGTCCAGCCGCTCGCTCGCGCCCCTCATAAAGGGCATGAGATCGATCGTCAGAAACTCGTGGTGCACGGTCCAATCTTCAAGCAACAGGGCGGACCACGGGAGGGTGCGGGCTCTCGCAAGCCGGGCCTCCGCCGTCCGGATAGTAGACAGGCGTTCTTCCGAGGTAAGGCGGCGGGCGCTTTCGAAGTAAAACGTGATAAGCGAGCAGGCTCCGGCGAGGACATGACGACCGTTGTCGAGCGATATGAACGCTTCCGGCAAGATGTGCTCGTCGATAACGCGATTGACGTCGCGCAGGCTCACGCGCGAGACAACGGCAGCCTCGCTCGCCTTCAGCATCTCGGCAACTGCTGGCATGGTTGAGCCATCGGTATTAATTCTTCCGATGGGTCGGAATATATAACTTGTTGGGGGCGATATCAAGGCCTGGGACGGATCGGCGGTCGCCGGTTGGACTTGAGGCATTGGGTTGATGAGGACGAGCCAAGATCGAAATCGCCGCTGGGCAATCGTTATATTGGTGCGCTATTTCGCTCCTTATGACGTCCTCTAGCGGAATTCCGCATTTTGCTTTATCTTAGAGTCATACGAAATTCCGGACACCGGCCAGCAGGCGAGCGATATTCCGCATGAGCACTACGATTTTCAATACTCTTGGCGAGCAACTGCTGGCCGCCCGCAAACGACGCGGTCTCAGCCAGCCTGCACTTGCGACAAGGCTCGGCCGGGACCGGGCACGAATATCGGAACTCGAAAGGGACCTTGCAACCGATCGACGGGGTAGGGATCGACTGACGCTGTTTGCCGAAATCTGCGATGCCCTCGACCTTGTGCCGGTCCTGCTGCCGAAGTCCCGGATGGGGGAAGTGAGGCAGTTGATTGGCGATGCTAGAGAACACCAGAATAAAGGTACGGCGGCCAGCGCATTTGAGGAACTTTTCGTCGATCTCGATGAAGACGACAATGGGGAACCGTGATGGCGAAATCTTCGGCGATCCTTGGCGTCCATCTTCTGGATCAGAACATCGGGAAGGTGAGGGTAGGGACCCTGACGCGCGATAGTGACGGCGCGGTCGCGTTTGTCGTTGCGGAAACGTTCCTGCGGGATCCAAGGCGGCCAATTTTGAGCCTGGGCTGGTTCGATCCTGACGATGACGAGGGCACACGCAATCGTCTGGCGCGGCGTGGGGACAAAATTGGGCTTCACGGCACATTGCCACCATGGTTTTCAGGATTGCTTCCAGAGGGCGCCCTCAGGGACCTCGTGTTGAACGAGATGGGGCCGGGCGATCACGATGAGTTCGACGTCCTGACCCGCCTCGGCGGCGATCTCCCCGGCGCAATCCTCGTCGTCCCCGAAACAGCGGTTCCAGCGTCAGCCGGCCCGATCACCATTGAAAAGAAAGATGGTGTGGATGTCCCGCTGCCCGATGGCACGGTCAAATTCTCGCTCGCCGGTGTGCAGCTCAAGTTCACGGCCAACGTCGAGGGCGACAGATTGACGGTTCCCGGTCGCGGTAACACCGGCCGCTGCATCATCAAGGTGGCAAGCGAGCGATACCCAGGGCTGCCGGAAGCTGAACATGCGGCCATGCAGATGGCAAGGACGATCGGCGTGCGGACAGCAAACTGCCGGCTTGTCTCCAGCACCGCGATCAGCGGCATCCCTGCGGAACTGTTGGCTCATGGTGAGCGCGTTCTCGTCGTCGATCGCTTCGACCGTGCCGACGATGATCGTCGCATTCACATCGAAGACGCAGCCCAAATTCTAGGAGCGATCGGCGATCGAAAATATACGATGGCGACGACCGAGACCATCATCAACATGGTGCGCCGCTTCAGCACCGACCATCGCGATGACATATTGGAAGCCATCCGCAGGGTAGTTGCAGACGTGCTTTTAGGCAATGGCGACAACCATCTCAAGAACTGGTCTTTCCGTTTCCCGGCACCTGGCGAAATCCGGCTGTCGCCGGCCTACGATATTGTCCCGACCGTTCTTTACATGCCGTCCGACACTATGGCGCTGAGGTTCGTCAAAACCCACAGCTTCGAAAGCGTGAACCTGCATCGCTTTGAGAGGGTCGCAAGTTTTCTTCGCCTGGACGCGAAGCTGATCACACGCGAGGTCGTTGCGACAGTCAGGCGTGCGCTGGAGCATTGGCCGACATCGGCGCCTAAACTACTGGGGGAAAAGAAAGCAAAGCAGCTTCTTGATCGCCTTGGCACGCTGAGCCTGGTGGACGAAGTGCGGCGTCAATCGTAGTCTTTGGCTCACGTCGGTCCGGGCCTTGCACTCTCTCTAATTCACCCCTATGTTTGGGGGTGGATTAGAAAGGGCAATAGGATGGAACATCTGACAACGGCACAAGCGGCTTTTGTGGTTGATGCGCCTCTAGACACTTTCAAAAAGGTTGTCGAGCGCGCGCCGATCAAGCCGCAACTCGTGAAGCGAGGCGGTCGGAATATTAGGCAGTTCGGTCAAGCCGAGCTGGTATTTCTCCATGCCTATGACGAACTCAAACAGGCGCTGACACCCAAGAGCCAGTCCGAATTCTACGAGGCGTTGCGAAGCTCTCTCAAACGCGGTCACGCGAAAGAGGTCGTGTTCGGTAAACAGCGCTACGACATTGGTCAGCACCTGGTCTTCGTCGAGCGTAAGCTGAAGGAACTCGACAAGCTCACTGCTCAAATCGACCTATCCGGCAAGGAACCGCTAATCCGGGGAACGCAAATCGAGGCGCATCGGATTGCCGCTCTCCTCGACGCCGGCGCGACTGTCAAAGATGTCCTTCGCGACTATCCCTCCTTGAAGGAGCAACAGGTCGTTTCCGCGGGAGTCTATGCGGAGGCGCATCCGAAGGCGGGGCGGCCGTATCCGAAGCAAACGGCAAAAGCCGCCATGCGCGCAGCCGATCTTAGCGCGTTGGATGACTGAGCTTGAAATATCTGCTCCATACAAATGTCTTAAAGGAAATCGGTCGACCCGAGCCGCACGAAAATGTGGCGGCCTCGATACGGTTGACGATACTGATCTCGCGATCAGCGTGATCTCGGTTCGAGAGGTTCCGAAAAGCATCGAGAGAAAGCGGAACACCGACGAGGCTGTCGCCCGCCGGTGGGGGCAAATGCCGGGACAATCGGACAAGATTCCGACGTTATCGGTTTGGCCGCGACGGCGCAGGTAAATGACCTTGTCGTCGTCACCCGAAACACCGCTGATTTTCAAGGGCGGGCGTCACAATCCTGGACCCGTTTAAGAAGACTGCCAAACCTGCCTGGCCAGGCTCGTCTGCCGATTAATCATGTTCGAAAATGCATTTAGTTCGTTTAGTGCGGAAAAGCCAAAATGATTATTGCAAAAGAGACGGTGCCCGGTTGAGCGACCGAAATGTGCTTGTGGTCGAGCCCGCATTCTTCATGCAACAAGGTGTCGATATGGTGTGCTGGGATGCCGCTCTCGGCTCTAAAAGCTTCCGCGAGCTCGATGTCGAACATCGCTCTCGTCATTCGGGCGCGAGCGCGCAAAATTTCCTTCTTCGCCTTGGTTAATGTTTCGCCATCGATTTTGTCGAGCCACGCGTTGTAGCGATCGCGCGCTGATGCGCTGCGTTCTTCTGCAGGCTTATTGAAACGCTGACGACCAGGCAGCATTCTGGTTAAGTGTAGATCGCGCCAGAAGATTGCTACCGGTCAGAGTGAACTGGCCGAGTCTCGCTGATCTCAACTTTGGGCAAGCTGCTGGCTTCAAAAAGAGGAGCACTAAGCCGCTTCTCTTCGTCCATCAAGTGGCCAAGCTGCCGTGCCGATAGCGCCGCGACTTTATGCACTAAAACGGAAACTATTAGGCTGCTGACGGCCATTGCGTAGGGAATCCAATTGGGCTGAACCCTTTCAATCGACAGAGAAATAAAGGTTGAGAAGCCACCGACTGCCAAGATCGAGATCGCTACACCGTTAAAATACGCGATTTGAGCCCGTAGTTGCTCTTTCTTCGCCTCAGACATCGACGGCCCTCCATTGATCCCGGCACGCAGTCATTTTCAACCCGGTAATATTAAAATGCGTGGCTTTATCAGCTCCGGAACATTATACCCTTGCACGGTGATCGTAAGCTCACGGTTGGCATCATCCTTGTGCCCGAACAAGTAGGTCCAACTGCTCTCAGAACGTTTCTGGACCAGCTTCTTGAATTTGGGGTGCGCTGGAGTAACCTCTCCGATCTTCGCAAGGACGGCGCTGAAATCCTTATTCCGATTAAAGATAAGGACCGCTGCTTTTGTATCTCGCCAGCTAAGATAAGAAAGCACCTGATCAAGGGTTTCCAGATAGCCCTTTTCGCCGGTCCAGAATTTGCATTCGCCAATAAAGATATTTTTCCTATCGACTTTGATCAGAATGTCGGACTTTCCTTCATAGTTGAAAGTTTCGGCCGTCGCATCGCCGGCAAAATGCCCATTGAGCTGGACTAGAAAATGGGTCCGCAAGCTCTCTCCATCGATTTCCCGGAACGCCCCGGGGCTTTGCTCCATGACGCCGACCATATTCTCCATCACCAATAGAACATGCTCATAGTCTTCTGGGGTGAGAATAGGCTCTGGCTTGTACGGATCGCGAGAAGCAACGGGCCTTGGGACAGAAGGATGAATGGTACGACGGACGGAAGGAACTGCGAACGTTTGGCTCGCGCCGGGGCGCTCCTTCATTTTAAAACCCAACCCAGCAAGAAGCGATTTGCCTCGGAGAAGTTTTTCCTTGCGATGGTCAATTGTTCTCATCGCTAAGTCCCCTAGGCTCGCGTTGTAGGCCTGCGCGTCATTTGTCAACCAGCTCAAATGCAGATTGATCGATGCAACCATTCCATCGATCTGCTGCCTCACGCGCTCTGCCGTAAGATCGGTTCCCGCGATGGAAAACGAGATAACGCCATCGTCCACATGCGCCCGGGGATTGTTGAAATTGCTGGTCGTGGGCTGGATATCAAATCCGACTTTATCGCCGGTGAAAGGCAGCTCGACGTCAACTGCCGTTCCAGTAATGTAATGCGGGCGCGAACGGTCATCTATCCACCTGTTTTGATCCTGACTGATATCGATTTGAGCTTCCCGTTGGTCGACCACCAAATCATCTGGGTAAATCGTGGGAACCTCGAACGCGAATTCGCTCACAAGGTAACGAGCCAGATCGGTGGTAGACGTATTGAGAAGCTCGTCGCCATTCTTGGCCTCGACAGTAGCAATCAGCTTTTGCCTCCACGCCTCTTGCGTTGCGAACCAGTCACCTTTGTTGAAAAGGTAGTCATTATACCAATCGGCATTGGTCAGAACCGATGTGCCCAGTCGCGCATTCCGATTGACATGATCTTCCAGGGCTGGTCGACCAGCTTGTTCCAAGCGGCGCAGCAATGATTGACGATGTCGTCGTAGGATGTGAAGACGCGGTTCGACAGCCAGTTGTCGCGCAGGAATTGCCAGACATTTTCAACAGGATTCAGTTCTGGGGATCGCGGCGGCAGGAAGAGCAGGGTGATGTTTTCCGGCACGATCAGCTTGGCCGATGAATGCCAACCCGCCTGATCGAGGATCAGAACCGCGTGCGCACCGTTATCGACCTCGCGGCTGATTTCCTGAAGGTGCGCGTTCATTGCCTCTGTGTCGCACCAGGGCATGACAATGCCTGCACCCTTACCCTTCTTCGGGCAGATCGCCCCGAATATGTAGGTCCATAGCGTTCGCTGATCGTGGGGGGCCGATGGACGCGTTCCCCGTTGCGCCCATCGCCGCGTCATCTTGTTCTTTTGCCCGATGCGGGCTTCATCTTGCCACCACAGCTCTATTTCTGTGCCTGGAGCGAGGGTCTTGCTGATCGCGCTGATCTCTTCCGGGAAACTTATGGAATGGCCCGCCCTTTCACCCAGCATCGAGTAGGATGCTGATATCGGGAAAGAGAAAGGAACGAGCGAATGTCTATTGCTATCCTCGGTGTTGATCTGGGCAAGAACTCTTGCAGCATAGTTGGCGTCGATGCGGCCGGTGCCGTGGTCGTTCGTCGTACAATGCGCCGGCAGACGCTGATCGACTATGTGACGAAGCTTCCGGCCTGTGTGGTCGCAATGGAAGCATGTTGCGGCGCGCATCATCTGGGACGCCTGTTTATGGCGCAAGGCCACCAGATCCGGTTGATGTCGCCCGAATACGTTCGCCCATATATCAAAGCGCAGAAGAACGATGACCGCGATGCGGAGGGGATCGCGGAGGCCGCTTCACGGCCGACAATGCGTTTCGTTGAACTCAAGAGCCAGGAGCAGTTAGATATCCAGACGTTGCATCGGGTGCGTTCGCGCCTCGTAGCCGAACGAACGAACCTTCTCAACCAATTGCGAGCGATCTTGCTGGAACGCGGGGTGATCTTTCCTGCTGGCAGGCGAAAGTTCGAGCTTGATTTGGATCGCATGCGTTCCGAGGGCAATGAGACCTTGTCGCCCCGCATGCGTCAGCTGATTGACGGGCTGCGTGCCGAATGGAAAGAGCTCGACGCGAAGATTGGGGCGCTGAACGATGAGTTTGTCCAACTGGCGCGCAACGATGCCGCCACACGCAGGTTGACCTCGATCCCTGGCATTGGGGTGCTCAACGCGACGGCTTTGGTCGCGGCCGTGGGTAATGCAAGCAGCTTTGCCAAGGCCCGAGACCTTGGCTCCTGGCTTGGGTTGGTTCCGAGACAATACAGCACGGGCGGCAAGGCACGGCTGCTTGGGATATCCAAGCGTGGCAACACCTATCTGCGCACTTTGCTCATCCATGGCGCGCGTGCGGCATTGCCATCGCTTTCAAAAAGCGACACTCCTTTGGGGCGATGGCTGACAGCAATGATCGAGAGAGGCGTGCATCGGAACGCAGTGGTGGTGGCGTTGGCCAACAAGCTGGCGCGTATCGCTTGGGCCGCTTTACGCAAAGAGACACGCTTCGAACGCGGTTACCTGGTAGCGACGGCATAATTGGGTCGGAACATGCTATCGCACGTAGCCCAATGAGGTTTGCAGGAAGGATCGTGAAGATGGCCTGACAGTCGATCGGCGTTTGGAAAGCCCGGTTTAAAAAATGGCACATGATGCCGAGAAACTTATGGGGCTCTAGACGCGCGGATGTCCATCTTGGCCATGGGGGCGACCCATGAGACCGTATACGTTGACGCAGACTGATCAGAACACCGTAAAATCTTCTTGCAGACGGGCGGGCCATACGTTTTTTAAAATCCTCCACCGCCAATTCGTTCTGGGCATAGTGGCGAGGACGGGCAGACAGCTTGGCAAAGCCCATGGCCTTCAACTCACGTCCCACGTGCTTTCGTCCAGCGATATCCGATAGTCCTCGAATATCAAGCGTGCCAGGTCCTTCAACCGCCAGCGCACAACGCCGTGAATCGCCGGGATCGGCCCCTTCTCCACAAGACGACGAAGCTCCTGGCGCTGATCGTCGTTGAGTTTCGGACGCTTGCCCGGAGCCTTCACGTTTAAAAGACCCTCAGGGCCTTGCGTGTTAAAGCGCTCGACCCAGTCCCGCACGATCTGCACAGTCACGCCACCAACTCTCGCGGCCTCGCCGCGCGTCGCTCCATCATAAATCTGCGCGAGAGCCAGAAGCCGCCGCGTCTGAGCGGCATCTTTCGACAGCCGCGCCGCCTTGCGCAAGTCATCGCCAACATAATCCGTCCGAAGCCGAAGTGCTGATCCCATGGCAAACCTCCCGTTTGCACCATGGATTCAGATTCATCGCGTTTTGTGAACCCTCAAGAGTCAGCAGCAATGCCGATTGGTATTAGAGCCAGAACGATAGCCGCGCATGGATAAACGTCTCCCAAGATCAAGCACTTAAGGAGATAATATATTACCGATTACCAGATATACCCATTCTGAGACCTACAATGAGCATTGCGCACAGCTTTTTTCAGTGTTGGCTGCTTTATATTGCGTCGGGTTACTGCATTTCGACGCTTGCCGCCCTCGTGGTTTTTTCATCCTGATGGGCGCCCCCGCTCCAGCTCTTTAGATATCGATCCGAATTTCAGAGAGTGACGGTACCCTCAATGCATGTCGTTACTTCGCCGCCAATCCAGATTTCCGCGCCCAACTGGTCCACATGGCCGGGAATTATCGGGGCACCCAAAATCGCAAAAACGCCCGCCAAGCATGTGATGTAGGCTCGCATAGCGCGAATCGATAAATGGCCGTATTGAACTGGGCAATCTATCTCGAATGACAACAGTTAAATGGGAACGCACGATACCATGCCGCATGAAATTCTCGACTTCGTTGCCCGAATAGCATGGCCGTCTGTCGCGTTGACAGCCATCGTCATTCTCGGACCGTTTGGCGTGTTAAAAACTACCTTGGGCGAAGTGGCGGTCAAGCTTTTTGGAATCACGTCAGCCGTGCATGATTTCAAAATAATCGCAACCGATTTTCACAAGACGCAGGAAGCCCTGAGAAATTCCACGGGTTGGGTGGACGAGTTGCAGATACAACTGCACTCAATTGCCGAGCAATTGGAAAGTCTGAGGCGTACGACACAGGACATCAACATCACGACCCAAGACTTGGCTATTACCGAGGGGAGCCGGTCGTTGGCACAGTCGGTCGAATCCGACGGTTCTGTCGAAAATGTCGAAGCAACCCTCCCCACTCTTTCCGTTGATCAGATGTATGATGATATTCGGGATCGCTGGTACACGTTGACGGAGCAGCTGAAGAGCAGGGTAGGTGCCGAAAACTTTGATGCTCGCTCCATCGGTGCTGTTGCTCGACGACACGTTGATGGTCGCCGTGCGCGTCCTCTCACTTTGATGGAGGCGGACAGGTTCGAACGACTTCATTCGCAGATGAAGCGTTTCAACCGCCTGCAGAGCACTCGGCACGAATGGTTGACACACGAAGTTTACAGCGCGTTCATTAAATCCGTCGAGCAGGCGACAGCCTCGCTCTCGGCAGCGAAGTCAGGACGAAGAGCTTGAAGATCGCTGCGCATGCCACGTGACAATTCTAATGGACCCGGCAGGAAACCTGCAAAAAGACATCCAAGTGGCCTTGCTTCGACAAAACATGACAGCTTGGCAGCGAACGTTTCTCGCCGACATCCAAGCTCTCTTTGAGCAGTCTGCCGGGATGCGCTCAAACTGCTCTGGTCGATCGCGCCATCGCAGCGGGTTGGCAGGTGGACGAGGTGCCAGGAGGACACATTCGCGTGGAGTCGGTGTTCTAAATGCTTGCCGGAAATGCAACCAATTCAATTGGCTCTACAGCTGCCAACATGGCGTTTCGACGAGCGAGGGTTTCGCGGTATTCCTGAGCCTCAACGTCTTTAAAGAATGGTGCACCAGGCGCGAGCCTCGCTACCGCCCGCTCGACCTCGTCAATCGACACTCTGAAGAATTCTTTGCGAAAGTTTTGAGCGTTGATGCGGGTCTTCTGGAATTCGTTGTGAAGCGCTCTCTCAAGGGCGGGAGCGTCGTCGCTGTAGATGATTGCATGAGTATCAAAGACAAACGGGACGCCGGCGTCACCAAGTTCGCGGACGCGATCGGCTGGATCCAGGCGCCTGGTCAGACCAATCTTTACGACCTCTTCGCCGAAAGAACCTATATTCGAGATAATGTAGACATATCCCGACCGCGTCTTCTCGGCCATCGCCTGCGCACGCTCAAACTTCGCGTGGGCATCAGCTAGGTCTTTTTCCAGCATCCGGATCTTTTCGTCGTATGCTCCAATTTGGTCGGCGGCGGCCTCATTCGCATCGGATTTGGCTTTGTCGAGAAGGCGCAGATAGCGATTCTCCTCCTCTTCCGCTCTTTCCATGTCCCGAAGCAGCTTCTGTTCCTCTCGCGCAGCGCGGGCCATCTCGGCGCGTTCCTCCCGCTCGGCCTTCAGCTTTTCACGGTATTCGTGGGTGACCTGCAACTCGACGAGTTTCTGTTTTAGAGTAAGCGCGAATTTCGCCGCACCTTTTTGCATTGAGCGTGTTTTGGCATGAAGTGTCCACTTAACGGAGGTGGACACCACGTGATTGAGAGCGATGAACAGAAACTGGCGGTGAGGCGGATTTTGCGCAACGGCCGCCGTCGATACGATCCGGCGTCGAAAGAGCGGCTGGTTGCTGCCTGCCTGGAGCCCGGCGTGTCGGTATCGCGGCTTGCGCTTGAACATGGGATCAATGCCAACCTTCTTCGGAAATGGATAAAGACGGCCAAGGACGCCGTTGCTTTGCCGCCACCTGCGCTGTCGGCGTTCATTCCGGTTCAAGTCAGCGCTGCGCAGCACAGTTTGCCGATGCAGAGCAGTTCGGTGGGCTGGCCTGCTTTGCCTGGTGAGGAGCGGCTGTCGAGGTCGTCGCCACTCCCAGCCAAGGTGAGCGCGGCTTTGCCGAATGGCGTGAAGCTGACGCTGGAATGCGGTGATGTGGATGCATTGACGGCAATCATCGGAGCTCTCGGCCATGTTCAGACTGGGCGCTGATCTCAACGTCTATCTGCATCGCGAACCGATCGACTTTCGCGCCGGCATCAACAGCCTTGCGGTCCTGGTGCAGGAGGTGATGGAGCTTGACCCGTTCGCGCCTGCGATCTTTGCGTTTTGCAATCGCCGCCGCGACCGGATGAAGTTGTTGTTCTTCGATCGGTCCGGTTTTGTGATGGTCCTGAAGCGCTTGACGGAAGACAGGTTCCGATGGCCACGCCGGGAGACTGCGGTGGTGACGCTTTCGACCGAGCAGCTCCACTGGATTCTCGACGGCATCGACATTGACGCGATGGTTCGCCATCCGGTGCGGCAATATCAAGTCGCTGGCTGAAGGATATCGAATTGAGCGGTTGACGCGGCGGCATGCTTTCGATTCAAGAATCTGATGAATCGAACTGGCGAACCGACTGTTGAGGAGCTGATGGCGCGCATTGCCGCGCTGCAGGCGGAAAACCGTCAACTTGCCGAGCGCGTCGTCAAACTCGAGGAAGAGCTGGCGCTTGCTCGCTCACATCGTTTTGCGCCGAAGAGCGAAAAGCACATTGATCGCCTCTTCAATGAAGCCGAACAGGTCGCCGGTGAGGATGACAGCGAAGAAGGCGATGTCGTCGATCTTCCGGACACCGGCTTGCCGCCGGCAGAAAAGCAGGAAGGCAAGAAGCGCGGCCGCCGACCGTTACCGGAAAACCTGCCGCGCGAACGCGTCGAATATGACCTGCCCGACGATCAGAAGGCTTGCCCCTGCTGCCATCACCAAATGCATCGCATGGGTGAGGCCGTTAGCGAGCAGCTTCATATCGAGGTGAAGGCAAAGGTCCTTCAGAATGTGCGGTTGTCTAATCGCAATCCATTAGTCAAGTTGGTTTGGCCATTCAGTATCGCACCGTATTGCAGCACGCAAAACGGCGTATCAATTCGATAGATCGGGCCTCAGCGTCGTTTTTTTCTTTACAGCCATCCGGTGCCAGGGGCAGGGTTGTCTTCGCGGTCGACATAGGATCGCCGCATAATGGGTCTTCGCAGGGTGGACCTTCCTTTGTTCAAAACGCAAGTCTCAACGAGCTGCAGCCGCAACATACGGAATGATCCAACCCACGTCCGTGGCACGGACGCTGAGTACGCCTCAAATCAGATTTGACGCGTTGAGGTTTAAGGCAGGTACTTTCGCTTTATACGGGAGCGCCAGCCAATGCGTTGAACATTTCTCCTGTTTTGAGCATACTATGCATGATGACGGCAAGCTTTCGGGCGACCGCCACCGCAGCGCGCTTGAAGCCAAGCCGGTCACGCAGCTTGAGCCCCCAATTCTTCAGACTGCATTCGGTCCTAGCACTGGTTCTTGTAAGAAGCACCATCGCCGCTTCGTAAAGCAGCCCACGCAGACGGTTGTCGCCTCGTCGCGAGATATGGCCGTCATAATCGACCTCTCCTGATTGATAACGCCGCGTTGTCAATCCAAGCCAGGCGCCAACGGAGCGCGACTTTTTAAAGTTGTCTGGGTCTTCGATTGCGGCGACATACGAGATGGCGGTGACGGCGCCGACCCCTGGGATCGTCATCAAAAGCTTGGTCTCCTGACTTCCCCGTGCTGCCGCGAGCAACTGGTGATCAAGACCGGCAGCGCGTCTTCGTATGTCGCACCAGGCGTCGAGCAGAGGCAATATGATCTTAGCCAAGGCGTCATTCCCATCCAGGAATTGTCTCACGTTCCCGTCAAATATTCGCCCCCTCCCTTTCGGGACAATGAGACCGAAAGTCTTCATCAGACCGCGAATTTGATTGCTGAGCTGGGTCGAGATGCTGAGCAACTGATTGCGAGCGGTCACCAGCGTGCGTGTCAGCATGCTGTCGAATGCCTTTACCCGAACCGTCTTGTAGAATCCGGCTTCGGCCAAATGAGCTAAGCCATCCGCGTCATTGGCATCCGTCTTGTTGAGCGTCTCATCCAAAATCCTTTGGGCGTGCCGCGCTTCGATGCAGATCGCCGGCACTCCTTCGGCCGTGAGCGCATGATAGAACCACGTAGATAACGGACCCGTCTCGAATACAACGCGCTTGGCGTGAGGGGCGTGCCTGCGGATCATCTCCGACAAAAGTTTTGGGTCGGATGGGCACTTTCCCCGCCAGATCCGCTTCCCCTCCTGTCGGATCGAGATTGCAGTTTCTTTCAATGAAACGTCCAGCCCTATATATTGGTCCACGGTTGCCTCCATTTGATGTTTGGGCCCGGTTCCAATCGTGAGCCCGTATTTCCATCTTATCGGGGGCAACCACCCCCGCCAGTAGACATTTCGTGCCTAGCATCGGGTGACGCGCGCCGCGATTACCCCATGTTCAAATATGCCTGCCGGAATTGCGACCGCACCGGCATCAACACGCCGGTCATCATTGCGCCGATGCCCGCGCAACCCTTGCCGGGCAGCATTGCCACGGCCTCGACGCTAGCCTTCGCGTTGGTGCACAAATATGTCGATGGCACGCCACTCTATCGTCTGGCACAGGCCTTCGAGCGCGCCGGCGTTCCTGTCAGCCGCGGTGCTCTGGGGCACTGGGTGATCGGCTCGAGCGAGAAGCATCTCGTCCGCATCTATGACGCGCTGAAGCTGCGGCTTCGATCACAGTCTCTCATCCATGGCGACGAGACGACTGTTCAGGTCCTGAAGGAAAAGGACAGAGCGGCCACCGACACATCCTTCATGTGGGCTTATCGCAGCGGTGAGGACAGTGCCGAGCCGATCGTGCTTCTCGATTATCAGCCGGGCCGCGGACAGATCTATCCGCAGGCCTTTCTCGGCGATTACCGCGGCATATTGATGAGCGATGGTTATTCCGCCTGGCGCACGCTGGAGGGGGCCACCCACATTGGATGTATGGCCCATTCAAGACGGCGGTTTGTCAATGCTCTCAAGACGAGAAACAAACCCGGCGGCCCACCGGAGCAGGCCCTCAAGTTCTTCGAACAACTCTACCGGATTGAAAAGCAAGCGCGCGACGAAATACCGGATGACGGCGAAACGCGAGATCATTGCATTCGCCGCTTTCGCCAGGAACATAGCGTTCCCATCCTGAATGCCCTGAAAAAATGGCTCGATGAAATCGCCCCGAAGGTCTTGCCGGACAGCAAGCTTGGCGATGCCATCTCCTACACGCTGAACCAATGGGAATATCTGACGCGTTACACAAATGATGGCAGGATGCCGATCGACAACAACCTTCTGGAGCGTGACATCAGGATTTTTGCAACTGGCAGAAAAAGCTGGCTGTTCAGCGACACCGTCGATGGAGCAAAGGCCAGCGCCGTGGTCTACAGCCTCATGCTGACATGCCGGGCTTGCGGCGTCGAGCCACTGGCCTACTTGCGCCACGTCCTCACCGAGTTGCCGCAGCGCGCCGACGACGCCGACATCTCTGACCTGCTGCCATTCAACTTTCCAAAGGCCGCAGCGGCCTGATCAACGCAGAAACCGTTCCCAAGTCGAACACCGCGCCGGAATCGCGGGCGTCAACGTGCAGGGAAATGAGCGTTTACGTTTTAGATACTCATCGGTAATATGGACGTCGTTCGTAGCGTTCAGATTGTCTATTTGCTGGCGAGCGTTGACGATCCGCTTTTCCATCGCGTTCGCATTGTTCCAGCGGACATTTGCGACCGCTGCATCGCACTCGTTGTTGAAAGCTCTGAGCGCGAGCTTCACGTTGCGATTGTTCATCGTCTGGCCCTTGGCCTTACTGCCACTAACCGTCCACTCCGTTTTTGCGATTGCAGCGATCTTGTTCGAAACCATCCGTTTCTGGGTCTCGCGGTTCTCAATGATCGTTTGTTTGTACTGCTCACTGTCGGTGTAATCGAAATGAGGCTCATATACGCCCATCTCGGCGAACGCCAATTTCTCATCGAAAATCGCTACCTCCTTTGCGAGGCGGTCGAAGATCGCTTTCTTTTCGTTATAGGAAGACCTCAAATTTGAAATGTCCACTGAGACTGAATTCGCGATATCGCGTAGTCGCTGGACTTCTGCTTCCTCATTTAGGATAGGGCTATATTTTACTTCCAACGCACGCACGCTGCCCTCGGCACGTTTTTTGCGTATGGACTGTTTCCACGCAATGACGCTCGCAACAATCGCCCAAAGCGGAAACCCAATGATAAATACAAGCCCAATGATTTGACCGCTTGTCATTATGAACTCCCCTGCCACCCCTGGATGAGGACGTTAAGCTGCGATCTCGACTTTGCAAGCGGATGTTACGGATAACATTAGTTGTGCAGCGGTTTAATTTCGCCTGCCGACTGAGCAGGTGCCGCGTCCCGAATGATGCGAGCTGTGCAGAGCTGCGCCAGGAACGGAGATCTGCGAAGATGATCATCTTACCCATGTATCTCGGTGTCTTACGCATCCAGGAGCAGAGTTTATGGCTCAAACAACTCGCGGAAGCCTTGCGGCTTGATGACGAGGTATTGGTTGCAGTTCCTGCCAGCTCACCCATACCGCTTTGTTCTGGGAAGCGGCCAGCATATCCAATTTGGCTTCGATAAGGTAATTCTGGGTCTCGATCCTTTAGGTCAATGGAAAGAACGGCAGGCTTTCATCGCATAGACGCAGCATCCGCTTGAGTGAGGCCTTCAAGTTCACCGCGCAAAGCCGGTGGGGCGAAACAGTATGGTCACCTAACCGGCAAAAGGCGTTTGTATTTTCGTGTCTTGAAGAACACTATTCATGCAAATCTTCCATCTTGAACTCCTCGGGTCGAAAATGGGCGTGTATTTCAAGTTGCAAACCGTTGACACGCAAAGCGCCTCAATCGCTTATTGGAGGAGGGCGATTCAATGGATCAGCTGAGAGGGAGCGCTCGGCTGAGGTTATTTGTAAGTCATGTCTATACTACTGCGAACGATATCGGCGTTTCCGACGGGCCGGACAACGAACGAACTATTTGCGTTGCTTGATGTCGATTTTGATCCGCGCAGGCGTACGGAAATTTACGCCGAGTTATCTGCCCTCAGCGAAGCTGGAAAAGTGGCCAAAGGCCGCGATGGTCGGTGGCGCCCAATTGCCACCGCGAACAAGACAGGCACCCAACCCGTTTCTTCAATTGCCACCAATACCATAGTAACTGACAATCTTACCCTCAGGCCCGTCCACGCGACTTTCCGGACCTCAAGGTCTTCCGTCGGCGAAGGTGAAGTCGCAGATACTTTCGCGGCGTTCGATCCCAATGCGTTGCTTCGATACTATCGATCCGCATTACGATCAGACCCGAGAGGTGCGATCACTCAAGTTGAAGATCGCCATTCTGTTCAATGGCAACTGTTCACTGGCCTTGGGCCTCTGACGCCCGAAGAGGGGCAGGTCCTCACCATCTCGATACCTCTCGACGAGTTGCCAGATGACTTTCGGCAGGCTCTCGTCAAGCGGGAAGCGAACGAACAGTCGCTCGCCGTGGGCTGGCCTCTGGGTGTTGGGAAAAAGCAAGGTGTAGCTGTTGTCTGGCCGGTTGGTCTCATCAGCGCTGACTGGAAGCGCAGTCCGACGCACCTAGAAGTATCGATCGATACGGATGACATCGTCGCAAACCCCGACTGGATCAAGGGCGTGGCGAGAAGCGCCAATTGGAAAGAGGCAGGGCTGCGCGACGTGTTCACGCAGGCCGAGGGATTGGGCTTCCGGCGGGATGAATTTCTCTCCCGATTGAAGGAGGCTGTTTCGGGCACCTTTCGGGGACGTATCTCAGGCCAGCAAATGCGAATTGAGCTGGATCCTAACATCGTCTGTTGGTTTCCACGCAGAACTGAGCCGGTTAGGCGCATAATTTCCATTGAGAATTGAGCCATGTGAACCTTCCCCCAGCGCGGAGAGCGACGGGGGCAACGGAGTGATCCACATGGGACTTTTAAACATTATCCGCCGGATGGCGTTGCGCGAGAAGCTATCGATCCGCGAGATCAGTCGGCGCACCGGGCTGTCGCGGAACACAATCGCGAAGTATCTGAGCGCGGGCACGATCGAGCCGACGTTCACGGTACCGGAGCGGCCGAGCAAGCTTGATGCATTCGCAGAGAAACTCTCGGGCTGGCTGAAGACCGAGGCCGGGAGGTCACGCAAGCAGCGCCGAACGCTGAAGCAACTTCATGCCGATCTGGTGGTTCTGGGCTTTACCGGCTCCTACGGTCGCGTCGCTGCCTTTGCCCGTGAGTGGCGGGCTGAGCAGCAGACGGCCGGCCGAGGCATATTCGTTCCTCTGTCTTTCCGCCCAGGCGAAGCATTCCAATTCGATTGGAGTGAAGACTATGCCGTGATCGGCGGCGAGCGCACGAAGCTTCAGGTCGCGCATATCAAGTTGGCGCACAGCCGGGCCTTTCTGGTCAGAGCCTACCTGCTGCAAACCCATGAGATGCTCTTCGACGCCCACTGGCACGGCTTCCGGGTCTTCGGCGGTGTGCCTGCGCGAGGGATCTACGACAATATGCGCACCGCGGTCGATCGCGTCGGCCGCGGCAAGGAGCGGCAGGTCAACATCCGCTTCCTGGCGATGACGAACCACTACGTCTTTGCGCCCGAGTTCTGTAATCCTGCTGCGGGCTGGGAGAAAGGGCAGGTCGAGAAGAATGTTCAGGATGCCCGACCACGTTTGTGGCAACAGATGCCGGACTTTCCCGATCTGCCGGCGTTGAACGCCTGGCTGGAACAGCATTGCCAGGACCTGTGGCGGGAGACACCGCATGGCACCTTGCCCGGCACGATTGCGGATGTATGGGCTGATGAGCGGGCATCATTGATGACACTGCCTGCCGCGTTTGACGGCTTTGTCGAGCAAAGCAAACGGGTCTCACCCACCTGCCTGATCACCTTCGAACGAAACCGCTATAGCGTGCCCGCATCGTTTGCGAACCGGCCCGTCAGCCTGCGAATCTATCCCGAGCGGCTGGTCGTTGCAGCCGAGGGCAACGTTCTTTGCGAACATGTGCGGGTCATTGAGCGCAGTCACGACAAGCCGCCGCGGACGATTTACGACTGGCGACACTACCTTGCCGTCATCCAACGCAAGCCCGGTGCCTTGCGCAATGGCGCACCCTTCCTGGAACTACCACCGGCCTTTCGACAACTGCAGGACCAGATGCTTCGCCGCCCCGGCGGTGATCGCGAGATGGCCGATATCCTTTCTCTCGTTCTTCATCACGACGAACAGGTCGTCCTCCGCGCTGTGGAACTGGCTCTGGATGCCGGCGTGGCAACCAAAACGCATGTGTTGAACCTGCTGCATCGGCTGATCGACGGCAAGACCAGTGATGGTCCCGATATCGACACACCACAGGCGCTGACCTTGCTGCGCGAACCCAAGGCCAATGTCGAACGCTATGACGGGCTGCGTGTCCGGATCGTAGGAGGTCGCCATGCGTCATGATCCAGCCAGCGCCGCCGTCGTCATCATGCTGCGTAGTCTGAAGATGTATGGCATGGCCCAAGCGGTCACGGATCTGATCGAGCAAGGAGCGCCAGCCTTCGATGCGGCCGTGCCGATCCTGTCCCAGTTGCTGAAAGCGGAAATGGCCGAACGCGAGGTCCGCTCCATCGCCTATCACATGAAGGCTGCCCGCTTCCCGGCCTACAAGGACATCTCCGGATACGACTTCGCCGCCAGCGAAATCAACGAAGCGACGGTGCGCCAACTGCACCGATGCGAGTTCATGGACGGAGCGCAGAATGTCGTGCTCGTCGGCGGGCCTGGCACGGGAAAAACACATATCGCGACCGCTCTCGGTGTCCAGGCGATCGAGCATCATCGCCGAAAGGTCCGCTTCTTCTCGACCATCGAATTGGTCAACGCCCTCGAGCAGGAGAAGGCCAAAGGCAAGGCCGGTCAGATCGCTGAGACGTTGGTTCGTCTCGATCTGCTGATCTTGGATGAACTCGGATACCTTCCGTTCAGCGCTTCGGGCGGCGCATTGCTCTTCCACCTGCTGAGCAAGCTTTACGAGCGCACCAGCGTCATCATCACCACCAACCTAAGCTTCAGCGAATGGGCCACAGTCTTCGGCGACGCCAAGATGACGACCGCTTTGCTCGACCGCCTGACCCACCGTTGCCACATCCTGGAAACCGGAAATGACAGCTTTCGATTCAAGGCCAGTTCGGCCGCCGCGGCGCAAAAGAGAGGAGAAAAAGCCAGCCCATTGACCAAACCCTGATCAGAAAACCATACTCAGAGGTGGCTCACTTCTCGGTGGAAAAACCGGCTCAGTTCCGCGTGGAAACCAACAATCGTCGGCATCCATGATATCGCCGCACTCTTTCTACCGACCGATACTACCTTCACTGCCGGAGCTGTGCGTGACCTCGATACAATTGCAGCGTGGCCGAAGGAAAAATTGGCCACGACTGCGCTGGCGCCGATCCTCGGCTTGGATGCACCCGTTGCAACTAGGCTTGCTCCCGTCATCAACACGGGCGACTTGAATAAGGAGCAGATTGATGCGGTGAGGCGGTCTCTCCTCGCACCGCTTACGGTGGTAACCGGTCCGCCGGGGACCGGCAAAAGCCAGGCCATCGTGTCCATCGCTGCTTCCGTGATTGCCGATGGTGGAAGCGTACTTGTTGCATCGAAGAACCACCAAGCCCTCGATGCTGTCGAGACCAGGCTTGGTGGCATCGCTCCGCAGTCTCCGTTCCTAGTGAGGACGCTTGATCCTACACGCGACATCGATCAATCGTTCGATCAGGTGCTTGGCGAACTTGTCAGCGAGCCCACAAGAGGTGCGGCTGAGCCAGACTTGGTTCTACTGTCGAAACTCTCGACGCTCGCGCAAAATCGAAATCGGCTGCTCGACCAGATCGACGAGCTTTCGCGTATCCACGGGTTGATTGCGGAGCTTTTGGAGAGGCTCGAGGCGCAGGAGGCGAGCAGCGCTGAACGCGGAGTCCAGACATTGGTAGAGCCCGAAAAAAACCTCGTCATTCGGTTGATCAACACAATACTGGGAGCTTTCGGTCTTAAATCGAAGTTGTTGGTAGGCAGCCAACGTTCCGGTGGAGAGACAACGCTCGCCACCCTCAGGCAGCGTCTAAAACAGCTCCGCTCTGAATTAGCTACGATCGAAGTAAAGGGTGATCCAGTCGCGATTACGCAGGAGATAGGAGAGGTCGCTCGGGAGCTTCTTCCCAAAGTTCTGGCGTCAAAGGTCAACCTGACTGAGATCGACCGACGGAGGCTAGGCGAGGAGCTTGCCAACCTAGAGCTTGCTCAAAACACCGGGCCGCTGCCATCTGAATTGGCCGGTGAAGTTGTAAGTCACCGGCCCCTGTGGTTGGTTTCAGTCCTTGGCGCGGCACGGCGAGTGCCGCTGTCAGACAGCTTATTCGATCTCGCGATCTTTGATGAAGCAAGCCAGTGCGATATCGCGTCAGCACTGCCGATCTTCGCTAGGGCAAAACGTGCTGTCGTTGTCGGTGACAATCGCCAGCTTTCCTTCATCAGCCAGTTGGGCATTGCGCATGATCGAAACCTGATGCAGGCCCAGAACCTGCCGGTATCAAAGATGGGTCGGTTCGCGCAGAGCCGGAGATCGCTATTCGACTTGGCGGACCTCACGCCCGGGGCGGCGAAGGTTATGCTTCGCGATCAATATCGATCCGCTGCCGATATCGTTGGCTACATCAACGAACACTTTTATGGTGGTCAATTGCGGGTTGCAGGTGACCAGGACAAGCTCAAATCACCAAGGGGCATGAAGCCAGGTATTGCGTGGACCGATGTACCGGCGCCAACATCACCAATGATCGGCAACATCAATAATTCTGAGATCGCCGCGATAGTGCAGCATGTCCGCATGCTCCTCGTGGATCAAGGATATAGCGGGTCGATCGGGGTCATCGCTCCTTTCCGGCCGCAGGTATACGCGTTGGAGCAAGCGATCCACGCAGAAGTCAATGAAAAGCTTCGTGTCAAGGCTGAACTGCGTGTCGGCACGGTTGACCGTTTCCAAGGTCAAGAAAGAGACCTTATCCTTTTCTCACCCACGCTCGGCCATTCGAGTGCGATCAGCGCGGTCACGTTCGTGCAGAAAGACTGGCGCCGCCTGAACGTTGCCATTAGCCGCGCCCGGGCCGTCGCCCATGTCTTTGGCGATTTGTCGTATGCGCGATCTGGCAAGGTGCGGAGTCTTCAACGGCTAGCCGCTACGGCAACCGAACCAAAGGGCCGCATCGGCGAGGGCACGTTTGACAGCAATTGGGAGCGAATTGTGGACGCGGCGCTTAGGAAGCGCGGCTTGAACCCCGTTGCTCAATTCGAAGTCGCCGGTCGTCGCCTGGATTTTGCACTGTTTGGCAGCGGCGATGTCAAGCTCGACCTGGAAGTCGATGGTCGACATTGGCATGCCGACACCGACGGCAAAAGAAAGCTTGGCGACTATTGGAGAGACCATCAGTTGAAATCGCTTGGCTGGAAAATCCAGCGCTTTTGGGTGGACGAACTAGCTCAGGATTTGGAGGGGTGCATTGAACGCGTCGCAAAACAGCTTTCCTAGATCGCGGCGGTTTACCTATATCGCTTTGACGCTTGGCTTGCTCTCAGCGGCCGCGATCTCTGTCGCGTTGATTCAGGTCGACGCTCTTGAGCGCGACTACGGTGCCGTGCGTTCCGACATTCAGCGCTATAACAATGAGCGGACAGAGGCGCTGGGCCGACGCGATAGTGTCCTTTCGGAAATCTCTCAACGAAGTGTAGAAGCCGATGGTATTCGGAAAACCATCGCTGATCTGACCGCACAGCGAGATCGCCTCGACGCAGAGATAAACCAACAGACGGCATCGCTCGCCGAGGGCGTTGAGAAGCTTCAGGCGGGCCAAGAGCAATCGAAAGCGGCCGCCGATACTATTGCGGAAGCAGCTAAGGCCGAGAAGACGCTTGCGACCTTACGCTCTCAGAACGCTGACCTTGAAAAGCGGATTGCTGTCAATCAGGCAAAGATCGATCAGTCAAATGCCGACGTTGCACAAGCAGAAGATCGAAAAAGTGCTGCCGACGACGCGATTGCAGTCAGCGAAAAGGTCCGGCGCGATAAGGAGGCTGAAATCTCCAAATTAAACGCCCAGCTTCAGGACCTTGACGACAAAACACGTCAGGTCGCCGATCTTACCGCCCGTCAGGCCTCGTTGACGGCGCAAATGACGAAAATCACGAAAGATATCGGCGACAAACAACGTGCCTCGCAGGATTTAGACGCAACGATCGCAAAGCTCCAGGATCAGGCGTCCAAGGCGAAGGTCACTGCAGCTAAAACGGATGCCGACTTGGCCCGCCAGGACAGCAACCGTACGGACTTGGCCAACCAAGTCGGCGCTCTCGAAATGCGGAAGGCTGCATTGAACGGCGATCTCACGAGCGTGACCACAGCAGCGGACCGCGCACGATCAGATGCTGCAGCGGCTGAAGGCAGGCTAAAAATTGCCCAGGACGCGCTTGCAGAGGCGGAAAAATCTCTTCCGGTCGCGAAGGCACAATTAAATGATCTCCAGGCAGATGTCGCAGCTGCCACAACGCAACGTAACACGCTCAAAGAAGAGTTAAGCAGTCTTCAGGCACTGAAGTCTCGAACTTCGGCGGACAAAGCCGATGCTGATCGCGCAGCAGCTGAAAAAGCTGCTCTGGAAAAGGCTGTCGCAGACCTATCAAACCGACAAGCAGAACTGGCCAAAGAGCTGAGCTTGCGTCAGAGCGACCTAAATACTGTGAAAGCGGAGCTGGCCGAGCTTAACGGCAGGAAAGGGGTGCTTGTTCAGGAAATTGCATCTCTTTCAGACGCGAAGACGCCAAAGCAGACGGATGTGGCACCCGCGCCGCCAGCTATTGACGCCCCGACGACTACCCAGCCACAGCCTGAGAGGCCATAATTAGAGAGCGTCGACATGCTAACAGGAAACATCTTGATACTGCTTTTCGCAGCAATGGCTGTCGTAGCTCTGATCGTCGTGCAGATAAGCCTCGCGGTGCTCCATGACAGAGCCGTTACCGCCTCCGGGCCGACGCGCTCCCTGGAGTCTCTGGAGACAGCCATTGCCGACAAGCGGATGGCCCTTAGCGATATCGAAAATGAACTAGGAGAGCGCCGCAAGGCCCTAGCCAATATTGCCGACGTCCAGGCTGACTACGATGCGACCAAGAGACAGCTCGATGACTTGAATGCTGAATGGCTTCAGAAGGATGAGCGCCGCGAGGAAATCCGTGCGCTGCGCGAGGTGATCGAAGCGGAGATCATTGAAAAACACGCAGTTGACGCTGAGCTGGCTTCCGCCCGGGCAGATCTCGACGCTGTCCATGACCGCCTCACTGCCGCCGAGCGGCTGTTCGCTCTCAACGATGAGATGAAGCGTGAACAGGCAGCGCTTGAAAAGAAGATTGCAGAAATGCGGTCCCAAGCGATTGAGTTGAGCGAAGCGCAGGAGCGAGTGCAACGCTTAGAAGCGCTGTCGCAGGAACTTGGTAGAGAAAGCGCACGTGTCGAAGGCCTCCTCCAGGCGGCAAACTCCCAACTCTCTCAGGTTCAAGAAGACCTCGCTGTCGAGCGTCAGGCGACCGCCGCCGTTCATGCTGAATTCACGCAGACGTCGGCGAAACTCGCAGCCGCCGAGGAGCGTGCTCGTTCCATCGAAAGCGACATCTCATCGTTGGAAGATCGCCGTTCGTCGCTAATGGCACAGGTCGCTAAGATGGAGGAAGACGTTGCTGAGGCGAGCGGTAGGGATGCGCCGGGCCGCGAGGAGGCAATCGTTGAACGTCTCAAGGAGTTGACCACGCTTCCGCCGGTGCTGGCACAAATGCGGAGCTGGAAAGATCGCGCCGCTGAAAATGAGGCTGAGGCAGTCCAACGGGTGCTTCAGCGCCTTGAACAAAGCGGCCTCCATTACGACCGTCGCATTGTTTATGCCTTCCATACAGCAATGAAAACAAACGACACGACCCAGATGGCCGTGCTTGCCGGTATCTCCGGGACTGGCAAGAGCCAGCTGCCGCGACAGTACGCGGCAGGCATAGGGATCGGGTTCCTGCAGGTGCCGGTTCAACCTCGCTGGGATAGCCCCCAGGATTTGATGGGTTTCTACAACTATATCGAAAAGCGCTACCGTCCGACCGATATGGCGCGGGCGCTCTATCACCTGGACATTCTGAACAACCAGAAGAGCGAGTTTCAGGATCAGATGATAATGATCCTGCTCGACGAAATGAACCTTGCGCGTGTTGAGTATTATTTTTCGGACTTCCTCAGCCGCTTGGAAAGCCGCCCGCCGATGAACCGTGTGTCGGATAAATCCCTGCGCAAAGACGCTGAGATCGAGCTTGAGATACCGATGCCGCGAGGTATGGACGCTCCCCGCATCTTCCCAGGATACAACCTTCTGTTTGCCGGAACGATGAACGAAGACGAGAGCACGCAGTCGCTCTCTGATAAGGTTGTGGACCGGGCGAATGTCCTTCGCTTCTCGGCACCAAGAACCATCAGGACGACTGCGCAGAAAGCAAATATCGCCGAGCCCGAGGCGCTGTCGGCGGCAAGATGGCGGTCATGGGTGAATCCTGTTTCGACTGTGGAGAGTGAGCAGACCGTTATCGACAGCGTGGATAGAATGGTCAGCCTCATGAAGGGCTTCAAGAGACCTTTCGGTCACCGTCTCGGCCGCGCGATCATGGGGTATGTCGCGAACTACACCTCGTTCGACCAGGCGAAGGACTTGCGTGTCCCGCTCGCAGATCAGGTTGAAATGCGCTTGTTACCAAAGCTTCGCGGTATCGAAGTTGAAGACGGTAACGATCATGCTTTCTCCGAACTCATAAGTTTCGTTGGTGATGCCCTGCGGGACGATCACCTTGCGAAGGCGATCGATGAGTCGATCCGTGCTGCGAAAGAGGGCTCCGGTCAGTTCGTATGGAACGGGGTTTCGCGGTAATGCTCCATCTCGGCAGACCTTGGGATCGCAGAGGAGTTGCCAATGCGAAGTTCAGTCCTGGTGATTGTTTGGTCAGCGAGGTCCGTGGCGAGGCACCCAAGAACGGCGGACACTCGCGTCTTATGTCGGCCCGGCTTCAAGATGGACCGGTGGAACTTATTCTCCATCCATACCCGAAAACGGCGAATGCTCAGCGACCGGAGCGAATTGGGTTTCCGGTTCGCCCTCGTGGTGTAAAGGAGCATGAGACCCCGGAAGACGTGCGGGCGAGAGAGCTTCTTCGGCGGATGAACGAGGTTTTGGCGCGGGTCCAGGAGCTTGGCGAGGCCCTTGAAGACCCTTTGCATGTATGGTCCCGATTGCGCGATGCGTGGGAGCGCGCAGAGAATGAACACGATCCGCGAATGGCGGAGATCGTAAGGCAGGCTCAAGATGTCCTTCCGCGCCTGAAAGCGCTGGAGCCGAGGATCAGGCGCGTGCTTCGTCGGACGAGAGAGCTTACATTCTTGGACCGAGTTCAGGAAATGGATCGGGCGTCGATGCGCTGGCTCGTCCGTCAACCGGGGCGGACGATTGCGGAGCGAGCCGGTACAAGCCAGCGTATTCTCGCAACAGTCAGGCGAGAGAACTTTGATACCCCTGAAAACAGGGTTCTCCACGCGTATACGACACTTGCTTTCCAGGTTGCTCGCGAATGGATGCAGGAGCATCCACGAGCACGGCATAGCCGCCGCTACGCGCAAGTCAATCATTTCGGCCGGTTCTGCAAAACCTTCGCGCAGATGTTGGCAGATCTTGAAGTGAGCGTAGCCGATGCCGGGATTGTTCCGAACTACGTTCTGATGCAGGACCCGAGCTACAACTCCATCTATGAAGCCTGGCGCCGCCTGCTGGAGGAAGACAGGGTCCTCGATGACCTCTGGGCATGGCAAGCGGAGACCTGGACGGATTTTTCTGTGCTTTCTGTCGTGCTCGCTCTCAGCGAACTCGAAGAAGCCGAGCTAATTGCGCAATCGCCCATCGTCTGGCGTTCAGAGGCATCGCTCGGACGATGGTTCGAGCAGGATCGACCGATTGCCGTGTTCTGGTTGAAGAACACAGGTCGTATAGTCGAGGTACAATCCCGCCCTGAAGCACCAGGCCGTATGCTGGCCTTGACGCGGGCCCACGTGTCTCTCCGCATCTCCGACATCGACCGAGGCGGGATGCCGCGCCGCGTAGCAGTTTGGACCCCGCACACGATGGCTCGCATAGATCTCAACGACGCTGTCGTACGGGCAAATGAGCGATTGGTCGAGATTCAGCCATTCGGCCAAACTGAAGTTCTGCGTAACGGGCTGATACTGACCCCATCTCACGGTCAGTTCGAGACTTGCCTATCCCGTAAGGCTAGCACGCGCGTTGATGGAATTGCCTTGGAGGCCTCTGGCGAGGGGCTGCGGCAAGGGTTGGACGCTATCCGTGCGTTCGCACGTAGCGAAATATACGCGACGACGCCATGAGGAAACTGTGCGGGTACGATCTGAATGGATGGCGCGATAGCGCTGCGAGGAACTGGACCATTTTGCCGGACGGCGAGGAGCAGGAGGTTATTAGCTCTCTCATCGAAGGCGGCATTTTCGGTGTCGTGGTTGAAACTGGAGCGAAGGCCGACGGGGGCCTTGTGGGTGGTGCGCAGGCATCAATTTCTCCGCACGGCCTGGGTGCTGGTTGGGGTGTGGTCGGAGCTGCCGAGAAGCGGTTGAGGGTGACTGATCTGCTGAACGACGATCCATCCGTCCCCCACCTGACTGCAGCGCTGAAAGGGATGTCATCCGGTGCCAGCTTTGGCATCGCCAGCCTTGATGATCATGCTGAAACCGGCGAGCTACTGCAGGAACGACTGTTGGCGGCTCTGCGCAAGGCAAAGGTCTCGACGCCGCTTCTGGTTTGGCGATCCGTGTTGGCGACATTGTTCGCTATCGAAAGGGGAACAGTTGAAGAAGGCCAGGCCGTAGGTGTGGTTTCGCACACCGGAGACGGTGTCACGGTTCAAAGGCTGCGCATTCGTCGCGAGCGTAGCCATGGAGAGACTGTCTTAGCGCCGGAGCGTCGCTCGACAGGAAAACTGATCCGTTCGGGTTGGGGATACCGGGGATTGGCGGAGTTGGCAAAGTCTGCAATTTCTAGAGTTTCGTCGGTCGACCGAACCGATCATTTGGAATGGGCACGTTCGAATGGACGCCTTGCGCTCGGATTCCAGGCAGAGCCCGAGGTGTTACGCCAAGGAAACGGAGACTGGCAGGTATTAAGGCCGCCCGACACGATCGATCACGAGCAGATACCTCGATTGCAGGATGTGCGAGATGATGTCGCTGGGTGCGATGTGGTCTTGTTGGAAACTCTGTCCAAAGGTGCGATCAGAAAAGCATTCCATTCAGCAGTGATACAAAGCATCGGTGGAGATGTTGTGTTACTTGCTGACAACTCGATCGCAGATGGTGCGCTTCATGCCGCGCGGCGCCTAAGCAAGCGCGATCCCATCTATTTCGATTTCCTGCCGCAGATTTCAACGATTGTGCAGCGGCGTGACGCGGTCGAAAACTTCGACCTCGTTGATTACGATGAGACGCTTCCGGCAGGTGAGATGTACCGGAGCCCGAAACCGGCAAGATTGGCCATTCAAGCGGGGCAGGATCGTTTTTCTATTTTCCTTAGAAAGGAAACTTCCGAGCTTCCGCGCAAGGCAGAAGTCAACATCGGTGTGAAAGTCGACCAGACAGTTCCCGTCGAACTTTGGGTGGAACAGAGCCCGGCGTCCGGTCGAGCAAAAATCCTCGTTCACTCTCAGAAGTTTGGTCACCAATTCCAGGTCGACTGGGATGCCGCGACCGAACTCGAACAAAATTGGGACGCGTTGATCGAAGGGTTCCAGAGACCAGCACCGACAATACCGGGACGGCTTGTGCTCGCCTGCGGAATCGATAGTTGGAACGATAGCCCTCGCGGAGACGGGCTTTTCACGTTGCTTGAAAAGAACGTTGACCGGACTGCCGTCGATTGGACGGCACTCGCAAATCGGCTCTCGGCTCGACCTGGCGGCAAATACGCGATATCAAGTGACGGTGATGTCCCGAATGGAGTAGATGCTGTCGCGCTATCGCGCTTGGATCGACTTGTAGAACGAGCGTTAGATGAAGTCCGTCGCGGGCTGAGGGGCCAAGCTGTTGGAACCCAATCACTGCGGTTTCTGACATGGCAATTCCGCCGATGCCCGCCAGACGTCTCGGGCTGGTTGCTGGAGGCTTGGGACAAAGAAGCCCGGGGACACCCAATTTTCACTCAAGGTGCCCACTGGAAGCTCGCTTACCAGGGGTTGGGGCGGGTCGCCAGCAACCAGCATTTTGAGCTGCAGGCAATCCACAAGGTCTTGGGCAAGCCCATAGATCAATGGAAGTGGCAGAAAGAAACCGCCGCCATGGCGTTCCTACTTTCGCGCTCTGAAACCGCGCCTCGGCTGCTTACTCGCAAAGATGTCGAGCGGTTGACCAAACGGATTCTCCGGGAGTTCGAAGAAAATCTGGGCTCGACGTACACCAGATTCCAATACGCTCCGATGCTGCTTGTTGGCCTTCTCCGTTGGAGGGTGGTCGAGCCATTCGCGTTGGTTGAGGGGCAGGACCCTAAGGCGGATAAATTGGTTCGAGCAGTCGAGAGGACGATAGGTGATCTCAAGCACCAGGATCGTTTAAGGGCACTGGCAAAGTACGGGCGCATCCTGGAACACGTTCTTGAGGAACTACGGGGCGAGGGGTCCAACCCAGAGCTTCTGCTTGATATTTTTGGTGGGGCGGATGGGAGCGATGCCGACGAATAGTAGATCGCTGGTATGCGGCGTCCACGCCCCGTCGATTTTCAGTTGCGGGGATCTAAGGTTGATCTACGCGCCGTCAAATGAGCTCACCGAAGAGTACCTGACGAGCTCATTGTGAGGCCTTGATGCGGGCGGTATAGGCTGGCTCAGGGCATCGATATCTTTGGCAAGGTGAAGGGAAGCGTGGGGTTGATTGCCGTCATTCTCAAGGCGCCTCACTGATGTCAGCGGCATTAAATTAGGTACTCGAGCGAACAACAAAGGCACCGAGGCGACGACCCAAAAGACCAGCAACTAATACGGCGTCTCACTAAAATCGACTCATGGGCTGCGTATTCCGATGAAGCCGGCCATCGATTCCGATTTGAAGCCGGCCAGTCATTCCGATTTCATTCCGGCGGGCGTTCCGATTTGAAGGCGGCCATTTCTCGGACTGATCCTGGCATTCTGGCCGACGCCGGATACCGCGGCCACAATGCGCCCCAGAGCCACAAGCTGCGGGTCTTCACCAGTGGCCAGAAGCGCCACGTGACGCCGGCCATCAAACGTCTGATGCGAAGGCGGTCAGCCGTCGAGCCCGTCATCGGGCACCTCAAGAACGAGCGCAGAATGGACCGCAACTATCTTGCCGGACAGCAGGGCGATGCCCTCAATGCCGTTCTGGCTGCCGCCGGCTACAATTTCTCGCTTCTGCTCAGGTGGTTCAGGCTACTTTTGTGCCTGCTCGTCAGGCAAACTCTCGACGCCGACAATCATGCGCCGCCACACCGAAAACGGTTCTTCACGGGCGACTAAGAGTCGGATTCGAAAAGCGTTCAACGATATCCATACCTTGCTAGCCGTCTGGTGATGAGACGAATGTGGGCGATCATGATCCACGCTTCGGCTGATGCGATCGAGCGTTCGACGTCTTTGGCCAATCTGCGGCATCTGCCAAGCCAGGCGAAGGTCCGTTCGACCACCCATCGACGCGGCAGAACCTCGAAGCCTTTCGCCTTGTCCGAGCGCTTGATGATCTCGATCGTCCAGCGCCCGATCTTTTTCAGTCGCCGCTTCAACTTATCGCCCGCATAGCCACCATCGGCGAAGACATGCAGCAACCATGGCCACCTGTGGCGGATGGATTTCAGGAGATCGGGAGCACCGTCGCGATCCTGGATGTCGGCGCTGTGCACCATGAGACCGACCATCAGGCCGAGCGTATCGACGATGATATGGCGCTTGCGGCCTTTGGTCTGTAGAGTCGAGGAAAGGCGCGGTGGCTGGCCCTTGCGAGGCTCGCTCCGTTTCCTTTCCCCGCTCATCAAACCGGACGTGCGGATTTCCCGCATCCGGCTTTCCGACTGGCTTCATCGTAAGGCCCACGGCGACTGCTTGCCGCGCTCGCGTCGAAGACACAGCACGCCCAATTCCCCGTAAACATGTTCACGTGGGAATCGACGCGTGCTGCGTCCTTGCACTTTGTGCCGTCTGCACAGGAAGTTCGTGACGCGGTCATAGACGTGTCGATCGACGCCTTCATAGGCCGATGCGAGAGCGCCATAGGAGAAGTATGCGGCCCAACCGCCCAGGAGGCGGTTCAATCGCTTGCGAACTTCAGGCCATGTGCCCTTGTTGCCCGGCGTCAGCAGCGCGCTGACCTTGGTCTTGATCCGCTGCACGCTCTTCCTGGACGGGCTCGCTCCCAGGTACCACCGGCCGCCGTTGGGCAGATGACGTGGTCCAAGCGAGTAGCCAAGGAAGTCGAAGTGTTCGCGCCGGGCATCCTTCACCGAGGTTTTCGCCTCGTTGAGCGACAGCCCGAGTTTCGTCATCACCGTCCTTGTCCACGCCAGCGCCTCGGCCGCATGATCGCGGCTGAGAATGACGAAGTCATCGGCATAAGAGATGACGTGCGCGCGGAACTCTTCACCCAGACCGCTGAGACGCCAGTGCTTCAGGAACCGGTTCATGTAGATGACCGAGAGCAGCGGACTGACGACACCCCCTTGGGGCGTGCCGTGTGTGCTGCTCTTGCCGCCAGTCATGCGCCGTTTCCCGTCGCCATCCCGCTCCTCGACCGGTGCTCGCAGCCACAGCCTGATCAGCCGCAGCACGCTCCGATCGACGATGCGTCGGGCCACCGATTTGAGGAGGTCCGAATGCGGGATCGTGTCAAAATATTTCGACAAATCAGCGTCGACAACGTCGGTGTAGCCCCGGCACATCAGCCGGTGCGTTTCCTTGACTGCATCGACCGCGCTGCGACGCGGCCGATAACCATAAGCACCGTCCTCGAAGTCCGCCTCGAAGATTGGTTCCAGTACGAGCTTGGCAGCGGTCTGGATGACGCGACAGCGGATAGAGGGAATGCCGAGCGCACGCTCGCCTCCCCCAGGCTTCGGTATCATCACCCGCCGCACCGGATCGGGTCGGTACGTCTTCGAAACGAGTTCTTCGCGCAGGCCCGCCAACCACGCATCCACGCCCGACGCCTCGATCTGCGTAAAGGTCACTCCGTCGACGCCAGGCGCTCCCGCATTGGCGCGGGCCAGCGCATAGGCATGGCGCAGAATGTCTTCACGGCAAATCTTGTCGTAGAGCAAATAGAAGCGGAAAGCGGGCTCCGCCTTCGCCTTACAATAGAGCTTTCTCTGTAGGTTCCTGATCTTTTCAGGTGTTTCGAGGCTCATCGCCAATCACCCTTTCCTCACCATCTTCGAAAGCATGCCAGAAGTCAGGGTCCTTTCCTCCGCCGGCATTGCCCGGCATCGACAGTCTTACGACCCTGTCCGACTCCCGTCCGGTCCATCGCCATCAGCGATGTCGAAGCCGCGACCTCCGACCGCACGGGTCTCCCTCGATTACCCGCATCACCCTTCCCGCGTGCCGTGCCCAATACCCCGGCAGACCGAACAGGTGCTTGTGACGATTGCTTCCCTGTTCGCACGGCCTTCCCCGGGTAAGAGACGGGTCGGCATCTGCATCGACTCTTTCGAGGCCTGCTCGGACTTCACTCGCGTTACGGCCCACTGGATTGCTCAACCGCCCAAGGCGGCCTTTGTCACGAGGCTTCGAACCGGCCGGTTACCCGACCGATCCGCTCGTCAGCTACCAGATCAATCGACAACTCTCTGGATGGAACCTTCCTCCATTGGTGACACGCGCCTTCGAGGCGCACTCTTGCCCGCGTCATAAGCCCCGGATGCCGCCGCTTTCGGTGGTTTTGACGCTCTGGCTATCGATCACACCGGCCGTCGGGCTTGCCTCCTTGCCCTCCAACTCGCGCGTTTCCATCACGAGACGATGGTTGATGCGTGGCCAAAGTCCCAACGCTCTCCATATTGCCGACGGGTGATTTTGGTCCAGGCCATCGTGTTCTCCATCGAATCTCGCAAATCCGAAGGAATCATAACCTGTTGAAATCACCCACCTCTTTTTGAGGCAGCCTCTAAAGAGAAGCCCACCACGGCAACTGATCGGTTCATATCCAAGAATATCACCATGAACCGGAAGCGGTGGCTCATTAAGAGGCAACGCCTAATAGTCGCACCAGATTGCAGCAAGCGACGCGAATTCTTCCCAGTTCGGTTTGCCTTTATCCTTCCACCGCATGCAAACTTTAGGAAGGTCGGCTGTCATTTGGGCCCAATCATCTGCGGAGACTTCTTTGATCTTGCCGACGTCCCATCGATCTTGAGACAAACGCGAGAGCTTTTCATAGGCCTCCGGTTTACCCAGCAGAATCTTGCGCGTCCCGCCGGGAATCCAAGCGTCACGCCAAGAGTGTTGGGCGCAAACATTATGCGGACTGACTGTCGGAATGAAAAATTCTAATCCCGTGTAGTGGCAATAGTCCCAAGTCTCGTCTTCGGGAGAGCCAGTATTGCATTTTTCCCACACGTTTTCCGGCAACTTCACACTCGATCGCAACTGCTCAGCCGTAAGCAATAGGCCATCTCGCGCCTCCAATTCTTTCGAAGGCGGCGGATTTGACGTATCGTAGCCGCAGCCTCCTTTGAGAAAGGTTTCGCGCACCATCGAAGCACCTGGAGCCATTGTCCAGGTAAAGTCATTTGCTTGGTGGAACAGCGTATATTCGTGCCATTCGTTTGCCCCGGTTGCTTCAGTGGCCAATTCATTGAAAAAAATTCCTGCGGATACGGCATCGGGCTGCGAGCCTAGGCCGATCATCTTTGTAGGGAAGCGATTGAACCAGTCGAAGGCTACAGGTTGTCGACTCTGGCAAGGCCGATCCCCTGAAAAATGCAAAGTGTCGCCTTTGACTGTATAGAGTTCCCCGTTTCCAATTTGGATGAGTTCGCATCCATGGCTAGGCTTAACCAAGTCCGGTGCATACTCAGGGTTGAGTGTCATGAAAATAATTATTGCGACAATCGCGATGATCGCGAGCGACGGATATTTGTCCAAGATTCTATGAAATAATCGGCGCAAAAGCCTGTAGATCGCAACGAATGGGCGAAGTGCCTGGTTTTTCTTGGCAATGTCGAAGCAATATCGAAGAATGCCCGCCAACATGTTCTGCCCCAGCGGCTACTTAAGTTTCTGCATGCTACAGACAATATTTTTCTTAACAATAGCAGTTCCGATTCGATCTAATTGTACCACGCTTCACAACTATAGATGTGGATTCTGGAAGGGGCAATGAAAACATCCCGATGTTCATCGCTGCTCGCGGAATCCCCAATCCTTTTGACTTGGAGAAGGAGCCGAAGGCGAGGCAGGGTAGCTGGTCCCTGAATGTGTTGTTCGGCTCCAGGGTTATTGCATTTTTAATTTGACGTCATATAAAATCACTAATGTCTACGTTGCTCAATCCTCCTGCCTCCAATGAGGCTATCACTCCCGCACAATGTCGCGCTGCTCGCGCTCTTTTGGCTTGGTCTCAGCAGGAGCTCGCCAGCCGCGCTCGAGTAGCCACCTCCACCGTGGCAGACTTTGAGCGGGGCCATCGCAACCCGATTCAACAGAACGCTGAAGCAATTCGCGGAGTGCTCGAAGCGGAAGGCATTGCTTTCCGAGCGGGAGGAGCTGTTATCGGGCCAACATTGCCCGCCTTCGCCGACCGGAAGGACGCTGGTTTGCCAATAAGATGGGTCGATGCGACTGATCTTTCTCAGTGGGCCGAGCGACGCGACGGTCAGGGATCTCTTCCAACCTTGCTTGCGAAGCTAGCAAGGGCAAATCGCCCCATATTACTGAGGTTTCCCTCGGACGAAGGTGTCCAGCACGCTGGCTGGGACGGAGTTACCGAAGCAAGCGAAGCGTCTGAATATATTCCGCTCGGTGTCACGGGATGGGAAATCGGGACGCAGCGAGATCGCATCGCCTCGAAGGCCGATGATGACTATAAGAAGCGCAGCGAGAATCCGCTTGGTCTTATACCTGCCGAGTTGACGTTCATCTTCGTGACGCCGCGTCATTGGCCCCAAAAGGAAATGTGGGCGCAAAAGAAGCGTGCGGAGAACATCTGGAAGGACGTGCGTGCTTACGATGGAGATAATCTAGTCCATTGGATCGAACTCTATCCCGCTGTCGGGTTATGGCTGGCTATCGCCCTTGGCAAGCGACCAGCCGGGGCACTTGATCTTCGGGAATATTGGCTGGAATGGGCGCTCGCGACCCAATGGCAATTGCCAAGTGAATTGGTGCTCTGTGATCGCGACGAAAGTGCCACCCGGATTCTTCGATGGCTCAGGGGGCCGTCGTCTGTGCTTGCGGTAAAGGGGGAGAGCCCGGCTGAGGTTTCCGGATTTGTTTATGCGGCGATCAACCAGCTTCCCGCTAATCTTGCGGAATATTACCTGTGCCGAAGCTTGGTAGTCGCAAACTCCGAAACTGCAAGGCTGATTGGAGATAGTGCAACGCCGTTGGTCATCGTGGTGTTAGATCCGGAGCCAGGCCCGGCGCAGGCGTTGGCCAAGAAGGGACACCATGTACTTGCCGCATATGGCCAAGACGCCTCGTCCTCCGGCGATGCCATTGTGCTTGAACGCCCCGCACGAGAGAATATTAAGATCGTCCTTGAAGGGGTTGGCGTGCCTTCCGAGATGGCAGGGCGGATGGCGAGAGATTCGTCGCGAAGTCTAGGAATTCTGCGACGTCTCATGCCAAGCTCTCCTGGACGAGTACCCGCGTGGGCGAAAGGACTTCCCTCTCAATCGCTCATTGCGGCTCTCCTCGCAGGTGGCTGGGATGAAAGCAGCGAGGGAGACAAATCTGTCCTATCGCGGTTGGCTGACATGCCCTACGAACCGTTCGCAGCTAGTCTTGCGGGTTTGGCCGGAAATTTCGATAGTCCTCTGCGTAAAGTGGGCTCTGTGTGGAAAATTGCCTCGCCACGCGATGCTTGGGGCCTGCTGGCAGCGGATATATCGCCCTCTCACATGGAACGGTTTGCTGCAGTCGCATTAGACGTTTTGAGCGCGGCCGACCCCCGCTACGAAATGCCCGCGGAGGAACGGTGGTATGCATCGGTCCGGGGGGTGCATCCAGAATTTTCCAAAAATCTGCGTAACGGTGTCGGCGAAGTATTGATTATACTTGCTCTGTTCGGAAAACTGGCCTCATCCGTACCATCTGCGGAGCTGCAGCCAGATCTTATCATTCAACGCTTGCTTAGCGGCGCCGACCGTCAACGTTGGTGGTCACTGTCGAGGGATTTTCAACTATTAGCGGAAGCCTCACCGTCCAGTTTCCTCAGCGCACTCGACGACGCACTTGGTCAGGACGATAGCCCTGTCGCCGTTCTTTTCGGTCACGATACGTCCCCGCTTTTTGGCGCCGAGCACCTATCCACATTATTGTGGGCTCTCGAAACTTTGGCATGGTCTCCCGACTATCTCGGGCGTGCGGCCTCTATTCTCGGGGCGCTCGATGAGCTTGATCCTGGGGGCCGTTATACTAACCGTCCCGGCAGTAGTCTCCGAACTACATTTCTTCTATGGGCGCCGCAAACACACGCGACACTAGAACAGCGACTTCGGGTCTTGGACCGGCTAAGAGCGAGGTTCCCCAAGGCAGCTTGGAAACTCCTGCTGGGCATTCTTCCGACCGAACACGACTCGTTTTCACCAACGCCAGCCCCTCTCTGGCGCGATTTCTCGACGCCAACCTCAGAAATCGTCACTTTCGAGCTGATTGAAAGAGGCGCGCTCGCGATTACCGATCGTCTCCTTGCAGACGCGTCGGCTGATATCTCACGGTGGGTGGCGCTGCTCGATCGCTGGGGCAATCTCGGAGCCAGACGGGAAGAAGCGCTAAACAAACTCAAGGCGCTTGTTCCGTTCATTGCGGACGACGTGGGTCGGAACGCGTTAAGGTCGAAGTTGCGCGCAATTTTGCATAGCCATCGCAGTTTCCGTGATGCCGCGTGGGCGCTTCCTGAAGAAGAATTGGCTCCTTTTGAGGAAATTTACAACGCCATAACCCCTGTCGACCTAATCGCAGAGATTTCTTGGTTGTTTGACACGTCGGTCGCACTTCCGAACCCAATCGGCACCAGGTGGCACGAGGACACACAGCGGCAGCTCCAAGGGGAACGCCGAAGCGTTGTTGAAGCAATTCTCACCAATATGGGACTGGACGGCCTGTTTGCTCTTGCTAACGCTGTACAGGAGAAAGGTTACCTGGGACAAGCCATTGCCGAGGCCGAAGTTGGCAACCCGCGACGGGGACACGAAATTATCGTCCGGGCTCTCACAAGAGAGGGCGTAGTGGGCTTAGGAGTTGCCCGGGGGATGATAATAACGATGTATCCCATGCAAGCTGATCAATGGGTGACAGATTTGGTCGACGAGATGCAGCAGATAGGAGCCAAACAGGAAAGCTTGCTCGCAATTCTGCTCGCCCTCCCGCCCTCGTCGCGCGCTTGGTCGCTCTTGCGGGAATTGGGCGCAAATTTCGAAGAGCAGTACTGGAAACGGGTCCCAATCCTTTGGATTAATGGCGAACGGGAAGATACAGAGTTTGCGGTGAGCAAACTGATGGATGTCGGTCGCGCTCGCCATGTCGTGCATCTAGTTGGCTTGCGGTTGCATACAGGTCTGACATTTGGCTCGGATTTGCTCGTCCGCCTCCTTATTGAAGCGGCCTTACAACCAGCCGAATTCGACGCCGATCACAATGACACGACGATGTTCCAACACTACGTTGCCGAAATTCTGTCTGTTTTAGACAACCGTGACGACGTCCCCGCCACGGAGATGTTAAAGCTGGAATGGATTTATCTTCCAGTGCTTGAATACTCGCAGCGTCCGGCCAAGTTAATCATCCGCGAGCTTGCGTCCAATCCGCAGCTATTCATCGACGTAATCTGCGCAATTTACAAACCCAGCGAGGACAGCCGCGTAGTTGAAGAGACTGTGGCTAACCAAGAACAAGTCACCAATCGTGCCCGCCAAGCAAGCAACCTCTTGCGTCTCTGGAATGTTGTTCCTGGAACCAGACCAGACGGTACAATAGATCTAGCGATCTTAGAAGACTGGGTTCAACGTGCCCGCCAACTGGCGAAATCCGCCGGGCGGGAGGATATTTCGGACCAGAAGATCGGCGAAGTCCTTGCCTGCGCACCTTCGGGGCAAGACGGCATCTGGCCCACAGAAGCTGTCCGCGAATTAATTGAATCCGTTCGCAACAAAAATATCGAAATTGGGCTCATGATTGGTCGTCGCAATCTGCGTGGCGTTACGACGAGGCTACCGCGTGACGGCGGCGCCCAAGAGCACGATCTTGCGAGGACCTTTAGCGAGTGGTCGCGAGCGACGGCGCTGGAATGGCCGCGCACGTCTGCTGTTCTCGAAAAAATCGCTACGAGCTATGACTACGAAGCTCGTTCGCATGACAATGACGCGGAAAAGCTCGATTGGTAAGATTGTACCTGCTTCATGCGAGGAAATTGCCTGGGATGGTGCCATCCCAAGCAATTTCGACCGCGTTACTGGCTGTGAAGCCGTATGCCAGCTTAAGCATTCGGCTCATAGGCACTTGACAATAAGTGAGTTTGTTCTTTATTTGTTCCGTCCATGACAAACATTGGCCGCCTCATACGCTTTCGCGAACCGAGTGGTCATGCTTTCTCGTTTATCGTATCGGAGTGGCAAAAATGGGCGAATTATTGTCCCATCGCGTGGAAGCCTGCACTTTTCTTCCATCAGGTTTGAATACCGTCCAATCGGTGCTGAGGAAACGAGATCGTTCGTTCCAGAGATATTTCGACAGCGGTACAATTATGAAAGGCGGCCCAAGCCTGTTCGCGGTTTTGACCTATTCCGATAGCGGAAACTGCAGGGCTCGAAGCAGGTTAGAGAGCCGCTCCACGAAAAAGGCCCGACTATCCTAAAGTTCAGAACTCCCCTGTTCTGAAGATCGCGTCTCAACTCACAGGTATGACGGCATTTCGACGCTGTCGGATGTGGGGACACCCTGGGGGCGCGACTTTTTCAGCGGACAGGCTATGTTCCTGTTTGGACATGAAATCTCTTGCTGTGGAACATTTATAAGTCCGTTTTACAAGATTATATAATAATTCCATTAGGTTACAGATGTCAAAGCTGGCTAGACGCGCGACATTGTCAGCCAGTTAGAAATGCGACACTGGCTCTGACAATCAGCCCCCGATCCGGCCGGCTGGGCCGGGTTGAAAGGGCGGAGCGGGGGCGGGTGATAACATTCCCCTTCGGCTTTAGCTTTCTCACTGGCAATTGTTCTTTTACCGCTCGATACTCGCTAGCACTTGCATGGCGCAGTTGGGGATCAAAGCCGCACGATGCTTCCGGAAATCAACCTGCAAGGTGACGTCGACATCGCCGCGCTGTCACCACTTCTTCGCGGCATGCTTCTTTCGGTTGCCTATGCTGACGGTGAGGGTGGCATAGGATTGACCGCGACCGGCGCCATGAACCGCAAGTTCGTGCATTGGGCCGCTGTGCACTTCCTCTGGCCCGGATTCACAGCCGAGGACCTCTACAGCATGAACAAGGTGCTCAATGAAAGCGACATGCCGCCGCTTTGGGTCGTGCGCGACATGACCCGCCACCTGAAGCTTCTTCGCCGGAAAAAGGATGTGCTGCTGCCAACCAGACGCGGGCGGGAGTTTCTGGTGAATCCGCAAGCCTTCTTCGATGTGGTCGCCACGGATTATCTCTATTCGTATGTCCACGCCACCGAGCGGGAAGAAAAGGTCCGCGCGCGGTTACGCTGGTGGCGCATGTTCCTCAATCTTCTCAATATCAAGGCCAGGGAAGGTTGCACGCCAATGGACGTTGTGAAGATCCTCTATCCAGACTTGGCGCCTCTGTCACACACCGAAATGACCATAGAAGCCTGGGAGTTGAAATCCGATCTCCAATATGGCGTCTTACGGCGCTTGTGCTGGCTCGGCTTGCTCTATGAAGCAAGAGAGGGCCTCACACTCTTCCAGGACGGATCCTTCCACAAGACACCGCTTTGGTCCGCATGCCTGCAGCTGGAATCGGATACGCAAAGCGACATCGGCGTGCACTGACGATCTTTATTCCGCCGCTGGTTGCCTCAATAACGCTTTCTCTCGCCGTGCAATCACCGCCGGATCGTTCATGTAATCTGTCCTCGGCTTGCGTCCCCGCTTCTGATAGCCGTTGGCTGTGCTACCGTCCCGAATGCCAAACATATGATCCTTCTGCCCGGTGCGTCGGGGACCACTCTTGCTGCGTTGCTGTTCTCGGCCGGCTTGCAACTCGGCGACGATCGACAGCATGTCGTCCAGCCGCTTGTTGTCGACGACCTCCGCACGATGCACCGAGCGCAACGTATCGAAGGTCTTGTAGGGCAGGGAAAAGCTCTCGTGCATGATCTCGAGCCGACCGTCCGGATAGTCGCAGACGATCACTTTCTGGCCAGCCAGTGGCCTGGAAATCTCGGTCGGATCGAGAATGAACAACATCTTGTCGTAGCGTAGCGTCAGAGATTGCGACAGCGTGCGGACTTCCTTCCGGCACATGGCACCATCGAGGTTCTCGTGGTTGGCCAGCGGTCGGTGCATGTCCTTTGGATTGCGTGGTTGCTTGCCAAAGCGAGTGTTGAAATCCGCAATGAACTCAGGCGCATAGGAATTGGCAGCTTCGATCGTATCAATGCCGCGAAGCCGTAATTCCTTCACAAGCCGATCCTGCAATGTCTGGTTGGCACGTTCCACCCGACCCTTGGCCTGAGGGGTGTTGGCGCAGATGATATCGATGTTGAGCTCATAAAGCGCCCGGCCGAACTGCGTCAGACCGCTTGTCCTGTCCTTCTTCGACGGATGCGTCGATCGAAAGACACCATGTTTGTCGCTGTAGAAAGCCAACGGCTTGCCCCACTGCTGCAGATAATCCTTTGTCGCATGCAGATAGTCGAACGTATTCTCCGATCCGGCGAAACGCAGGTGCAATAGCCTGCCGGTGGCGTCATCGATATAGACGAGCAGGGCGCATTTGGGGCCGCGGTTCTCGAACCACCAGTGATGCGATCCGTCGATCTGCACCAGTTCGCCAAAGCAGCCGCGCCGGCCGCGTGGTTGGAAAACCCGTTTCTTGCGTTCACGACGCGAAATCCAGATACCAGCCTCGGTCATCCATTGCCGCAGCGTCTCCTTGGCGACCGAGATCCGGTGCAACTCGAGCAGCTTCTCGCGTGCCAGCGTCGGACCGAAATCCAGATAGCGTTCGCGGATCAGATCCAGCACCGCATTGCGAAACTCTTCGCTATGGCGCCGGTTGCTTGGTCGTGATCGCTTCTTTGAAACAAGGCCGGCCGGACCATCCTGATCATAGGCCTGCAGCAGCCTGTGGACCTGACTTCGACTGAGGTCGAGCAGTTCGGCGGCCTGTACGACGCTCAGGCGTTGGTTACGGATCTTCTGGATGACTTCGAGGCGATGTAATTCTTTCTGCGACATGGTGATCATAAAGGACATGACGACTCCGACCGCTCCTGGTCTCGACCAGGCTGAAGATCGTCATCCTTGCTCCCAACGGTGGCTTTGACCAGTGCGTCGAGAGGCGAGACTGTCGCATCTCTAACTGGCCCAACTGTCGCATTACTAAATAGCCGCTACAACAGAAACTCAGATAAGTTCTATTATGGAACGGCCGAGCCATTTTGGATTTGTTCGTAACGTTTGTCCGTTGGCATTAGCTAACAGGTGTAAGATCCTTCTCGAGTTCGCTCACCTCTCTCCGGACCAGACGCCAGAACATCTTGTTGATCTTTTCCTCCGTCCAGTCTTTGATGCTATCGAGCTCGACCCCTTGGAGATCCGCGATCAACTGCATTTTCTTTTCCAGGGAATAGTCGTCGAACCGTGGGATATATTTCGATTTCGCCATGTTGAATCGAATCTCATGGTAGGCCTTCACGAAGGTCTTTGGCTTCCCCTGCCCGGCCATGCCAAGTTTCCTCCACAGCCGGGCGGCGAAGCGGTCGAGCCGTTTGAGCTGCTTCACGTCCTGGGTCATCGAGAAAAAGAACATCCAGCCGTAGCGTTTGTCGTTAAGAATGCACCCCGTGATCTTGAGATTGAGCTTCGCCAGCAGGCGCTTGTGGTTTGCACGATACTTCGCGCTTGTCATAAGCGACATTATCGTCGTCATCATCCGTCGGTAGGAGCTTTTCCGCACAGACACAAGCTTCGGCGTGATGTGGTACCCGAGATAGTCGACGCCGGTCGAAAGCGGAACGATCTTCGACTTGCTGCCCTCTTCGAGCGGATGACATGTCAGTTGCGCCTTTGACAGCCTGCCTTTCAGCCATCGGAAGTGCCGCTTGGCGTCGGATGCCTTGCAGACCACCAGTATGTCATCGACGTACCGATAATATTGGAAGCGGTCGTGGGCGTTCTCGTCGATCTGCATCATGTATATCGAGGAGAGAATGTTGGACACGCTGAGTCCTTGTGGAACTCCGACACCGTTCGCTTTCTTACCGTCGCCGGTAGGCGTCTTGACTGCGGAGTCCACCAGAGAGGTTAGGAACCTGTATCGGGTTCGCGTTCGGATCCGCTTTAGCAAGAGCTGATGGTCGAGGCTCGGATAGAAGTCCTGGACATCCAGTTGAAGAAAGACGTGATCGTCTGCCAGCGGCCGCACGAACTCCAACAGGTCCTTCACGATGAAGTGGGCGGGAGGGAGCTTCGCGTCATCAAAGACGTGCATCAGCACGTTCGTGAGGGCTCTCAGGGTGACCCGGTCTCTAACGCCCGCTATCGCGATCTCGCGCGGCGCCTTCCCCGCTCCCTTCGATATCAAGCGCTGTTTGAAGGACGTGAACCGATAGGAGTCGGCATACACCCGTTTCCTGATGAGCGCCAACTCGGCATCGATGTTCTTCTGAAAGGCTCCGGGGTCGATACCGTCCTTTCCGATCGTTCCGGATGCGGCAATTCGCTCATCGAAGATCGATTGCAGGTTCCCGATTGCAAACTGCTCGTCGAACTTTTCTTTGGCCTGCATCAACCTCACCCGTGAAGAAATGGCCACATGAGGAACGCCGCCGGAACCAGAAATAATGCGGCGATGATCGACCGGTAAAGGATTCGCCGCCCGAAGAACGAAAAGAACTGGAACCACGTCCATGTTAGGGGCTTGCCGTGATTGGTAAGCTCCTTCCCTTCGAGGAGCATGTGATTGACGAGAAGGTCCGTGTAATCGTGGTTCGAATGATTTGGGAAGTCGAGTAGGATGTCCCGATATCGAAGCTTCTTGTCCTGATCCGGGAGATCTTCGTCGTAGAGCTTCTGCAGCTTGAGATAGCACTCGCGAAACGAAGCGGCCCGAGCCTCCATCCGGAAACCGCCCGCGACTAGAGACGCCACAAGCACGACCACCGACGACGCCAGGTTCAGCTTGCCGAGTTCCGGGTACGGAACGCTGTAGAAGGACTCGAAGATGGAAAGGATGACTGAGAATACAGAGTAATAAGTCACCGCGAGGTATGAAATGTTTTGGTTCCGCAGAGCTTTGCGCTCTGCGATCATTCGAACTCGGGACGTTATCCAGATCGTGTCGTTGATCGTACTCGGACTAGGACGCGTCATATCTTTCTCGCAAGAACTGAAGTGGTGCGGACGCAAAAACTCAAAGCAACTAAACACTCAATCGAATGTAGCCATAGGCCGACGCGCAGAACGCGCCCCTTTGTGACCAGAACCCAGCAAGCTGAGCCAGCGGCTTTACCCGCTCCGCCCGCACCGCAAACCATCTAACTGTAGTTGTAGTTTTTTTCAACTAGCTGACGACTTGTGCTTGCAGCGCCTCGCCGTGTTCGGCAAAGGCGGGAGGCGTCCTTGGTGTTCCAGTTCCTCCGTCACAAGAGAGGCATCATTCGGCTCAGTCTCTCGGAATAAATCTCGCTCGATCAAGCCATTCATCGAAGGTGACAATGTCCAGGTTCCGGGTGTAACGTCGAAACAGTTCGAATGTGTCGCGTCTGACCTCAGCGTCACGGGAGGTTCCATCGCCTTCGATATCGCGGCCCCGCCCAATCACCAGGATCGCCTTGGGATCCCGCGTCCTCGCGGTCATGCGGCGATTGCCGGTCTTGTCGAAGTTTTGGCCGGTCTGGCCTTGAATGAACCATCCTGCCTTCTGTTCGAGAACCTGGGACACGGCATCCATGAATTCGCCGCTGAATCTCCAAGTCCCTGACCTTCCGGCGCGGCGTTGCTGGAATATCGGCGTGTGATTTCAACAAGAACTGAGTACTCGGTGAAATTCATCAGATAGTCGACCGTCGGCCTGTCACGGTTGGGGTCGAGCAGAAGGTTCGGCTGTGCGGGATCGCGACGACGCAGTGGCTTCGACCGGGCCGGACCGTCAGTGTCTTGGAGGAGCGGTTTCGAACGCGGAGGCTTGGACATGGTGCTATTCCAGCCGGAAAAGCGTTAAGAAGCTGATATGAGCCGCTTTGAAGAAACCGAAATAGCCCTGACGGATAAGCTTCGGTCCCTGAAGCTGAAGCCCGACATGATGATCAACCTGTTCGACATCGGGGTTCCACTCACCGCGGCAGGATTTACGCAAGATGAGATCATGGCTGTGCTCGTCGCATTGGAGCAGGACAAGATCATCGAGTTTGCGCCGGGAAACAGGCTTCGGCTCTTGAAGCGACTGCCCTGACGCCCTTAATGCCGGGACTCGGTCATCATGTCTCGGTCGAAATCGTCCATCACGTCCGGGCAAGCAGGGCGACGTAATGGAGCCGCTTCGAGATCTTCTGCAGAACTTCCTTCCGCAGATCGACAGGGAGTTTAGAGAACGGTTTCTGAGCATAAATTTCGACATCTCGGGCCATGACGCAATACCTCCGAAAAGCGATTCGCGGCTCAAGACGAATCACCGTCGAAGGTTCCGACTCATCGGACAAAGAAAAAGGCCGTCCCCAGCAGATGGCCCTGATCTTGGTCTTCTCCGAAGAGATCGGTCGGTAGTGTGCAGCACGCGCAATCAGGCCCCTGACCGTTCGCTTCCCATGCCTCAGTCATGGCTTCTAGCTCGGGATCCACTTCCATGCCGGAGATCGCGAGATTGGCCTTCATCTGCTCGTAGCGCCACTTCTGGGCTTCAGGGCTATGCACACTTCCATGCTCGTCACTGAAAAGTTGCCATCGAATGTGCCCCACGTACTTCAGCGTACGAGGGCAGATTGGGTGGCAGTGCCGCTTTGATGTTCGCGGGCGTCGTGATGCGAGCGTATCATGCAGTGGAGACGAGCCGAGGCGACCTCCGAATTTGGCGATCTGCTCGATGTCATCCGCGAAAGCTGTGGTCTGGTCGACTTCCGCGAAGTCGCGGATGAAGCACGTCGCTTCCTCTCCATGCCGCTGCCACCTCCCCAGCTCCCAGGCGCGCAGCGCCAGCCAGCGGCGAAACGCGGCTCCCCGAAGGCCGCGCGTAGACTGTTCGCCATGTCTCAGCCGATCGCCGGCACGCTGCCGAACGATACCTCGCCGGTCGCGGCATTCTGCTCTCCCCGCATGAGCGCGCGCTGCGCTTCCATCCCGGCTGCTACTACAGGGATCTCGTTACGGGCGAGACGCAGACTCTTCCTGCCCTAATTGCCGCTGTCAGCGGCCTGCAGCGCACCTGGCTTGATCCTTCGGGTCAGGGCAAGGCGCAACTCGCGGATCCACGCCGCTCGCTGGGGGATATTCTTGGCAACGGCATCTTGCTAGGCCACCAGCCCGGTGCGCCCGTCCCGGTCATGGCCGCCGGCGAGGCTTCGAGACGATGGCTTCGCTTAAGGTGGTGATGCCGGCGCTGCCGGTGGCCGCCGCCGCCTCGGCCAATCACCTCGCCGGCCCGGACTTCCGCTTGGCTGCCGTCGCCTCTACATCGCAGCCGATGCCGACTCTGCCGGCCGGCACTGCATCGAACGTCTCAGCCAGCGCGCAGGCGAGTCCGGGATCCTCGCCTTGGTGTTGCGGCCGCAGCTCGGCGACTTCAACGACGATCTGCTTCATCTCGGCCGGGCCCACCTCGCGGCATGGCTCGGCGATCAACTCGTCCCCGACGATGAGGCTCAGCGGCCTTTGACGGTGTCCGACAATTTATGGCTGTTTTGGCGAATTTTGGACATAGGCTTGTTTAGCCGGCCTCCTCGATGTTTTCGCTAAGTAACTGAAAGGAAATCTACAATCTATTTTTTAGCGCCAAAATACAAATTGGTATGAACTTTGCCCCGCCGTTGAGAGCCGACGAAGTTGCTTGCCAGGTAGGAGCGAAGCGATCGCTCGGCAAAATTAAAGGGACTGGAATAAATGGGTTTGTTGAACTCCCACGACTCACGATTGCAAGACCCATCTTGCCCTCCAAGGAATGGATAATCATGCATTTTATGGCGGAGCACATCCTCACCGCGCTTGGCTATCGTCACGGGCCGATTTTCTATGGACGAAGGCGTCGCAATCGCACTCCTTTCGACAGTCTTGCAAGTACGATTCCTGGAACGACAATAATCTTGTGCCGTTTGGGGTTAGCGGATTTGGCTCCATGAGCCAGCGCCAGTTCTATATTGAGGCCGATTTTGATCGGTATCTGACTAGAGTTGAAGCGGGCGATAAACCGATTTGGAAAGGTGTCGCACTGTTAGAGGACGATCTGATGGGCAGGACAGTAATGTTTGCGTTGCGAAGCAGCGGAGTGTTGTTATCCCGCTTCGCACGGGAGTTTGGGGTGCCCTTCGAAAAATACTTTCCCCGCGAGCTTGAAATCTTGAAGGAGACCGACCTTGTATTCATCTCTAACGACGGCGTACTTTCTCTGACTTCCGCCGGCATCATCAATTCAGGCGCTGTGTCTCTGCTGTTTTTCTCGGACCAGGTGCTTGATCGGGTAGCCTACAACGATAGCAGGATAGGGACAAGAAGACCGACCTCTTGGAAGAGCACGATTACTCGCCAGCGGGACGGTACGGCTCAAGTGCGAAAATGCAAGCTGTGTTTCGGCGAAGTCGGGGGACCTCGTCAATGACCTTCACCTCGTCCTTTTCCATCCCAGATCGACCCGCCCATCAGGCGCGGGGGATATTTTCTCACCTGGTCGACAGCATCGACCGCAGCCAGGCAAAACGCCCGCTTGGGATTGTCAGCGATTTCGTCGCCGAGCAACTCCCGCACCAAATTGCGCAGATCAAAGGGAATGAACGGCCAGATGAAGCGGTTAAGGCGCTCGGGCAGAGCATCAACGCAATGATACGGGGAACAGACTGTGAGGCGCAGCTAATAAATCTGCCCCAGTCCGACTTCGGAGTGGCTAAGACAGACATTCAGTATCTCGTCAATTGTGCTTATCAGATGTCCGCGTTTGCCGGCCTCAATCCCGTCGATGCGGAGTTGGCGGTAGGAGAACCGTTGATGCGTATTGCACAATTAAGTCGTCAGCGGCAGCCTAGCATTGATGTCCTCTCCTATGAAGACATGATCCTCACCAACCCAGTGGAGAGGGATCCTCGCGTATATTGCCTCGGTTCAGCTGGGGTCGAGGAGCGCGATTTTTGCCTCGGCCATCAACTTATTGAGGGTGACTTACAGTCGGCAATAGAAGCTCTGCTTGAGTTGCGAGACACGGTCGCGGCAGATGCACGCAAGTGTCTATCGCTGTGCATGAAGTCGCTGGAGTCAGCCATTTATGTTTTGGAACGTTTTTATGAACATATGTCGCACGATCTTTTCGAGCAATTTCGCATGTTCTACGGAAAGAACCCTTACAAGGATAGGCTTGGCCCAAGCGGTCGTTTCTCTGCCCGCATCGTGGCGGTCTCGGTTCTTCTGATCGGCGAAGAGCTGTTGCGCCAGAAGCCGCAATTCTACAAGGATGTATATCGGTTGTCGGAATATTATCCTCAAAAATGCATTGACGACGTATTTCGCTGGTTATCGCCAGACAAGGTGCGCGCGAGAACCCAGCCAAGCTGGCTTGAAGGGAAAGCGCCTTTCCCTAAGCTCGCAACGGTCTCGTCCATCGTGGAGCGCCAGAGCAGCGAAATCCGAGAGCTGCACGCGTCCTGTGTTTGTGCGCTGGATCGGTTTACCCGGATGCATCGTCGTGCGGCCCTGAAATATACGGTAGGGCCGGGTCTCCCAATTGTTGGAGTTGATATGTCGGAAAGGATTGAGGATGTGTTGTCGCAGCGGCTGTTAGGGAGCGCACCAAAGCTAGAGGCGGCATTTTCCTCGATCAAGCATATCTCCGACATCAGGCGAAAATGGTCAATGTCTCAAGACGAAGTGGTCTTTCGCCGATTCGAGGTAGGAGATGCTGACGATGTATGGCGGTTGCATCGAAGCGCATCCGACGGTGTTGGTGTACATGGGCCGGAAGGGGCATGGGAGGATGATTTGCGTAATGTCGGGGACGTATATCTAGCCTCAGGCGGAGATTTTGTAGTTGCTCATATTGGCGGCCAACTCGTCGCTATGGGTGGACTGAAACCTGCCGAAGATGATGTTGCAGAGCTGAAGCGGATGCGGGTCGATCCCGCCTTTCAACGACGAGGGCTTGGAAGGAGAATACTTAGTGAATTGGAGCTGCGCGCCGCTGCCCTAGGTATCAAGTGCATAATGCTCGAAACAACAACCATCCAGGTCGGGGCTCAAATGATGTATGAGACGTCTGGCTATAGTCGCCGCGGTGAGGGGATGCTGCATGGGTATGCCGTGATTTTCTACGAGAAGCGGCTCGCCAGCCAGGATGACTTGTTGATTTCTGCTGAGAAGCGACCCGGGAATTCAGACTGATGGGGTCGTCTAGTCTTACTGCGTCATAAACCGCGGATTTGCCGCGGCTGTCCATGGCCCTTGTACAGCACGGACATCGTTGCAGGCGGTTGGCCAGGGCCGCAGTCAGGCGTCGACGGATGGTCGGGATCGCGGTCGGGACGCGCCGCCCTGGTCGGATCGGAGGATCCGCGGGGGTTTTGGCGCAGATGATGTCGATGTTCAGCTCATAAAGCGCCCGGCCGAAGTGCGTCAGGCCGCTCGTCCGGTCCTTCTTCACGGATGTGTCGATCGAAAGACACCATGCTTGTCGCTATAGAAAGCGAGCGGCTTGCCCCATTGCTGCAGATAGGCCTTCGTCGCAGCAGATAGTCGAACGTGTTCTCCGATCCGGCAAAACGCAAATGCAGAAGCTTTCCGGCGGCATCGTCGATATAGACGAGTAGGGCGCATTTGGGGCCGCGGTTCTCGAACCAACAGTGATGCGACCCGTCGATCTGCACCAGTTCGCCAAAGCAGTCGCGCCGGCCACGCGGCTGGAAAACCCGTTTCTTGCGTTCCCGGCGCGAGATCCAGATGCCGGCCTCAGTCATCCATTGCCGCAGCGTCTCCTTGGCAACAGAGATCCGGTGCAACTCGATCAGCTTCTCACGCGCCAGTGTCGGGCCGAAATCCAGACAGCGCTCGCGGATCAGATCCAGCGCCGCATTGCGAAACTCCTCGCTGTGGCGCCGGTTGCCCGGCTGCGTTCGCTTCTTCGAAACGAGGCCGGCCGGACCTGAATGGTCATAAGCCTGCAGCAGCCTGTGAACCTGACTTCGGCCCAGCCCAAGCAGTTCGGCAGCCTAGACGACGCTCAGGGAAAATACAGGCGCCGTGATAAAGACGCCCTCTTTTTTCTCGCCGCACGGTCCAACGGAATCGATTTCTTCGATGAAGAGCAGACTCGGTGCGTTTGAGCGTGCACGTGCAAAGTCGAGATCGTCTACGCCACTCGGCAACGTCATAAACGAGCGTTAACGCCCAATCGCAGGGCGCGCCGTAGCCTCTTACGCTACTCAGGTCCGTACCACCTCGCCAGACTTCGCTCGGTTAACTTTGGTTGCAATTGCAGCAAACGCAAACGCCCCAATGTCTCATCGAAACCGCAACCCTTTCGAATGGTCTTCCAAAATAGGCCGGGCGCAATGGCCACGGCTTCCGCAACGGCTCCCTTGTTAGCTTGAGGTTCGGAGCCTCCTGGTCCGCGTAAATTCGGAGATCGCCGCCCATTTGTTCGGCACTTCCACGCCGTGATCAAAAAGGAGAGCACGCTTGGAAGTGTCGATGGCGTTCTCCGCCCGATTCACCGCCCTGCGGTCGCCAACGACCAATACGAACCCAGGTGGGAAGAAGATTGCTGTCGGCAGCGTCCACGAGCTAAATTGAACATCATGATTGTATAACGTCGGTCTGAGAAAAACCCTGGGTAGCTTCTCCCAGAGACTCGTATATGCTGCCTGACGAATCTTAGTCCGCAGGCAACGAGATCGCGATGGCAATGCACCAGCTCCCCTCATCACAAAGCGGCTCGAGCACTCGGCCGCGGCTCTGGTGGATGGTATTTCTATTTCCCGGCAAGGCCATCTTATGGTTTCAGTATCACTTTCCTAAATTCGGCAATGTCATTGCTACTGGCCGCCGCTATCGGAGCCGCACTTGCGGAATAATGTACTCGGCCGTGTTTTGGGTGCTAGTCGTCGCCTGGCTGCTTGCACTTTTGCACGGCGCACTTCGGTAACACCTCGATGCTGCCATCTCGAGCCCGAGAGTCGCGGTTCCGGTGCTTTTCCCAAAAGCCACACCCGGCGAAAAAATATCTTTGAGCGCTCTTTTGTAAATGCAGCGCCGGCGAGAGCTGCTATGCATTGTTCGCAAGCTTGAGGAGAACCACATGCCGAATCCGTTTGAGCAAATTCCCTTTGATGGCGCGGAGTTCGTGGACAATCCCGAACCGCGTTGTCCCTGCCTTTTATTGCTAGACGTTTCTGGTTCGATGCGGGGACGCCCGCTTAGGGAACTCAATGAAGGTCTCGTCCAGTTCAAAGACGAACTCTATGCGGACTCTCTCGCATCTAAGCGCGTTGAGATAGGCATAGTCTCCTTCGGCCCTGTGACCATCGTGAACGACTTTACAAGCATGCAAAACTGGATCGTCCCCGAGTTGGCCGCACAGGGAGATACGCCAATGGGCCATGCAATCGAGGAGGGCCTCCGGCTCCTGCGCGACCGGAAGAACTCCTATCGCCAAAACGGAATCTCATACTATCGCCCGTGGGTTTTCCTGATTACGGACGGAGCCCCAACAGACGCCTGGCAGAGTGCGGCGGCGCAGGTCAAGGCTGGAGAAGTTGAAAAGGCCTTCAGCTTTTTTGCTGTCGGCGTCGACGGTGCTAATTTCGAAACGCTTTCCCATATCTGCGTGCGCCAGCCTTTGGCGCTGAAGGAACTCAGGTTTCGAGATCTGTTCCAGTGGCTTTCCAGCTCTCTAAGCTCGGTCTCGCAATCCAATCCCGGTGACGCCGTTCCTCTCTCTAATCCTGCAACGCCAGACGGATGGGCCTCAATCGCATGACCGACGGCTGGCGATGGGCTGCGGCCCGTGCTCGTGGCACCTCCCATGTGAAGACGGGTTTGCCATGTCAGGATTTTGCATTGAGTGAGACTTTAGCCAGCGTCGATGAAACCGTTATGGCAGTGATCGTTTCAGATGGTGCGGGAAGCGCAAAACTGGCGCAGATTGGTTCCAAATCAGTCTGCATTGGTCTGCTTCGGCTCATCCGCGGATATCTCGCAAATCACTCCCTCTCCCAGCTTCGTGAAGAAATGGTCTGGGACTGGATAGACGATATCCGCGAATACATCAGCGCGAAGGCTAGTCGCTCTGGAACACAGCGACGCGATTTCGCGGCCACAAGCGTTGCTGCTCTCATGTCTGAAAACGGTACTGTGATCTTTCACATCGGCGATGGCGCGGCTGTCGTACGCTACGAAGGAGACGAAGCCTGGGATGTGCCGTCGTGGCCGTATCAAGGCGAATATGCATCGACAACCACCTTCATCACCGATGATCCCCAACCGCATCTCACTTTCGTTCGAAATGACCGTCGTGTCGATCGATTTGCAGTCTTCTCCGACGGCATCGAACGTCTAGTCCTCAATAGCGCAAATCGTTCGGCTCATGAGCCATTTTTCAATCGGATGGTGACGCCGCTGGCTCTTTCGGAGGAAGCCGGCAGGAACCTTCCTCTGTCGATGGCGCTGCGAGAATATCTTGAAAGCCCATCCGTTTGCGAAAGAACCGATGACGACAAGACGCTCGTACTCGGTGTGCGCAAATGAGCACTATCGTATTCGGATCGGATGGGAGGAAGCTGACGCTTGGCGGGATGCTAGGAAAAGGCGGCGAAGGCGCGGTCTATCACGTCCACGAGGCGGGCGATTTGGCGGTGAAGATTTATAATCCCGGCAGGGCCTTCGAGAGGAAAGCAAAAATCCTTGCCATGACGTCGGCCGCACTCCACAAGACAACCGACATCGTCGCCTTCCCGATCGACACTGTCAGTGACAAGAGCGGAATGTTCATGGGGTTTTCCATGAAGAAGGTCGCAGGTTTTAAGAATATCCATGAACTCTATGGGCCTGGCAGCAGGCGGACGGAATTTCCTTCTGCCGACGCCCGGTTCCTGGTGCGCAGCGCGTTCAATCTTGCGAACGCGTTTGCTGCAATCCACAGCACGGGCTGCGTGGTCGGCGACGTAAACCACTCCGGCATCCTCGTTTCAAACCAGGCTATGGTAACTCTGATCGACAGCGACTCCTTTCAGTTCAATAAGGGGCCAGAAGTCTATCGCTGCACCGTAGGCGTGCCGGATTACACGCCGCCTGAGCTGAGAGGCGCGGACTTCGAAAAAGTGGTTCGGATGGCGAACCACGACAACTTTGGTCTAGCCGTCCTCATCTTTCAGCTGCTTTTTCTTGGGAGACATCCGTTTGCTGGGAAGCATCTCGGTCTTGGCGACATAGACATCCCGACCGCTGTAGGCGACCACCGTTTCGCCTATAGCGCACGCAGGGCTGAGACGCGCATGGAACCTCCGCCGCTAACACCAGCGCTGGGTGACTTTGGCAAGGAGGTTTCCGACGCATTCGAATCCGCTTTCGGAAAGAGTGGTGATCTTCCGGGCGGTCGACCGAATGCGACCTCGTGGGTCCAAATCCTCGGCAAGCTCGAGAAGGGTTTGCTGGAGTGCTCTGCTGACAAATCGCATGCGTATTTTCGGAGCTCGTCGTGTCCCTGGTGCCGCCTCGAGAAATCGATGGGCAGGAGCCTCTTCGCCGCGAAGATTTCAAGCACTGTTTCCACACTGAACATCGGTGACCTCATTGCTCTGATCAACCGTCCCGCTCCACCAAACCAACCCCCAGCACCTGAAAGCATCATTGCGGTTCCGTCTCTCACCCGCAGCCCTGTGGCGGTATCCTTCTCACGTGGAAAGCAGCTGGCGTTTTTCGCCTCGGTTGCGGGACTGCTGATAGGTATTTTCCTTGCAAACCAGTTGAATGGCTTCTGGGGTGCAGCTCTGGTTATCGCATCAATCACAATGATGATCCGATCCCGCCGTCCTGCGGAAGAATTTAGGGTCGAACTGCAGGCGGCTACCGCAGCATGGGAGGAGAAGAAGAAAATTTGGGAAGAGCACGCCGGGCCTGCCGTGTTCCTGAAACGAAAAAGCCACTATCTGTCCCTGGCCTCGGCTCATGGCAAACTTCCGGAACAGGAACGCGAACGTCTCGCCGAGCTCGAGCGAAAGAAAAGAGACCTTCAATTCAGGAGCCACATGCAGGGGCACTTGATCTCCCGCGCAAAAATCGCTGGCATTGGACAGAGCAGGACGGTAACGCTCTCGTCGTTTGGTTTTGACAGCGCGTGGGATGTGAAGACTCGCTCGGTTTTAGCCGTTCCCGGCATTGGTCCCAAAAAAGCCGACGCCCTTGCGAGTTGGTCGTCGTCTGTTGAAAAGAAATTTGTATTCAATAGTCACATTGCCACCGATCCGCAGGCTATCAATGAGGTCAAAACGGACATAGCGCGTCAGAGGGCTGACCTGGAAGGAGAGCTGAGGCGTGCTCCGGATGAGCTCAAGGAACTTCTGGATACTGCCTCCGAACTGCGAAGGAACCCGCCCCCGCAATTGGTTGAAGCGTATGTGCGGCTTAAGCAAGTCCAAATGGATATAGGGTAACGGTGACGCGCGTGGCCGGAGCATACCGAGACTTCTGGGTAATGCTGGCGATGATCGGGGGCGCTGTCTTCGCAGCGAATACGACGTCAAAGCCGGGAACGGCGTCTCACGCCCCTGTTTCGTCACTTATTCCCTCGCGCAATCAGATCGTGACAGCGCCGGTTACTACCCCAACACGCGCTCAGGAAAAAGCGCTTCCTGCGTCTCAAACTTCGGTGGTAACCGCGACTCCTGCAAGTGCAGAGCCGTCGCCCACATCTTCCAGTACAGCGAATGCGACATCCGTTTCGGAAGCGGCTCCGTCTTTCTCCGCACCTACGCCTCAAAGCACCGAGGCGAGCCCTGGGCTTCCGATCACGCAGCCAACGAGCGGCGCCCCTGAACCTGATCCGTACGTCTTCGATGGATTGATCGCGTCCATCGAGAAATCGGAGGCGACCACCATCGCGCCTGCGGTCGATCCTTTCGATAAGGCCACCCCGCCCCCTGCCGCGAGGTTCGCTTACATTCGGCTACCTCTTGAACTCAGAGACGGCCCTGGTCCTAAGTACATCGTTGTCGGCAGTCTTGGGCAGAACGCCCTTGTATCTCTTATGGAGCAAGAAGCGGGTTGGACCCACGTTAGCGCCGGCGACGCCATTGGCTGGGTGCCTCCTGGGATGATTTCCTCCAGTCCCGTGCTTTCTGTTGCTCGCAAACCGACTCCTGCAGCACGGTCAGTCGAAACTCCACGCCGCGAGGGCGGCCGCTAGTTGATCACGGGCTGGCGCACTGCCTCCAGCCCAATCCCCGCTGATCACACCATCCAGAGCTATTCAAATCGGCCTCCAGGATCGAGCGCGATTTGCATACTTCCGCGTCGACAGCGTTCCCAATCGAGCAGGCGGTAGCGTCGAGAATCCAACGGCGGATGATACGATCGGGGCCGGCGACTGCTTTGTCGGTCTCAATGACCCTGCCCGTCTCACTGACTATCCTTCGACTAACCGGGTCCCAAGTCAGCGCCAGGTTGACTGCGCCTGAAGCACCCTTTTTTCTGGTTGCACTGAAGGCGTACCAGTCGACAACGCCGAAGACTGAACACTTGTCTGCACAAAGCGCATGAACTGAACCCGGCCGCGCTGTGTAGATTCTTGTCGGCCATCGGTCCACGAAAGCGCTCTTCTCCTTAAGCACATCTTCTCGCGAAAGGTCTTTTCCGTAATACTGGATGCGGTCGGCATAGACGTTGCGAAGAAAGGCTACCGCCTCGCTGCTCGAGCCCGACCATACCCGCTGGAACTCATTGAACACTTCCACTGCCCCTGCTTGATCGGTGGGCTGAATATCCTGCACTTCATCTGCCGAAGCGCTTTCTTCATTGAGCTGGGCCGTTACCAGCTGATAGCCCGCCATATCGACAAGATTCAATTCTTTCGATTGCCCCAGCGGCATTGACAACGCTGCGTCCAGAAGCGAAGCGCTGACACCCATCGTGCCGAGGTAGTCTTTGAGGGCTGCTGACACTGAGGGATTGAGACGACCGTCAGATTCCGCAGATGTCGCAAACGTCTCTACAGATATGCCTATGCTCTCATCTTCGGCATAACGACTAAGGCCACCCATAAAAGCCAAAAGGCAGGTTTCGAGACAAGGGGAGCCTTTTGTCTGGAGCGTCGGAAGGCCGGTCTTGCGGATTGCCTTCCCGAAAGCCATCGCGATTGATCGATCGCCACCCGCCGAATTAAACGCGATGTATTTGGCCGGGCTTGCAGCAAGTTCTAAGGCGATGTGTTGAGGATCATCGCCAGTCTCGAAGCTGCCCTCAACAAGAAGGATCGTGGTCCCATTCGTCGTGGAGAGATGACGGTAAGAGACCGCAGCAGTCGCGGCGCCCATCGAAACCGAAACAGACAAAACAATTGTGATAATCGTATAAAGGAAACGCCGTTTCATTCGCATGGCGGTTTAGTTCGTCGCGATCCCCAGGGCCGACAGGACCTGCGGAGTTATGGTGCCGGTGACTTTGAGACCGTACGCGTCCTGCATTTTACTGAGCCCGCCCTTCGTGGCGGCATCGACTTGACCTGTTATCGGGCCGCCGAAATAACCAAATGCGATCAGAGCGGTCTGGACCTGTATGACGATACGGCGAAATTTGTCCGAGTTGCCTGGCAACGTCTTCAGTGGCACTGGCTGCGCGCTCGTCGAAGAGGATTGCGTCGAATAGGTGCCAGTTGACGTCGTCGCCGGTAAGTTTGGAGTGGTTGGGAGACTTCTGATGACCGGCCCCGGGTTGGGCTGATAGCGCGGTGTCGGATCGGGGGATGGATAAGCAGTGTCATAATCGCCCCGTGGGACGTAGCCACCTCCAGCTGAGGATGCGTGGCTTGCGTGACTGGCATGGCTTGCGTGGCTCGAATGCGAGCTATGGCCGGCAAGGGTGTAGACCTGCTTGACCCGCAACCGTTCGAACAAGGTGGCGGCCGGCTTCTTTTCGGTAAGGCCGATGATCGGCGCAGCATCACCTTTCGATGGCATGAAACCGGCCGCGATCAACGACGGCACCAGGTAGATCTTGCGCTTCTTCATTGTGGTGAGAGTCCCCCAAACCCCTGATCAGCTTTATACCATTCAAAAAATCCACCACAAGTAGAGCGCAGCGAACATCCGCTGCACTGTTCCAAAAATTTGTTCTTCCAATCTGAAATCGTGCCTGGTGCCAGATGTCGGTACCCTGGAGGGACACTGCAAAGAGGGAAATTATAGAGCAGCGTTTGAATACCGCGCCCAATCGCGAGGTTGATGGCTGTGCGGAGTCGGCCGAAATCCAGCGACGTATCCTTGAACGAATGGGCCCAGTTCATTCTGCCGTAGCCAATATTTTCCAGTTGCATGATCGCCCATACGTCAATGAACGGAAGCCGGGTCGAGACATAGTTCGCAAGCTGTGGCAACACATCCCAGTTCTGCTGGAGGACAACCGTACGAAGCTCGACCGCTGCCCCCGCCCTCATCAGCGCCGTCAAGTTCAACGACAGCGTTTCAAAGGCTCCGGATTTTCCAACAATGCTGTCGTGAAGTCCCGCATAAGGCGCATAGAGCGGAATGCCCCATAGCACGCGATCACGTCCGATCTCATCCATCACGGTGCTGTCGCCCGGTTCGAAAAACTGGCCGTTGGTCAGAACATGAAATGAGATATCCGGCCGGGCTTTCACGGCTGCTAGAAGAAACTGAAACAGCCTTCCTTTGTGCAGCAGCGGTTCGCCGCCAGATATGGTGATCCGAGCGTTTTCCGGCGCTAAGGTGGCGGCGACTGTGAACTGGTCGAAGAGGTCGGCGTGATATTTCTTTGGAGGCTGCGAGCACATGACGCAGAGCTGGTCGCATTGCTCGGTGACCAAGAAGGTGTTGTGTCTCGACCGGGATCGCACCAATCGATGCGCTGACTTTCGCCCAGGAACTAGAAGCAGGACGTCACCGTCAAGATCGGTTTCGGGACCGCAGTGGACGCGAAGCGAGTAACCCGCGAGATCGAAGGTTTGACTTTCCTGATCTCTGTCGATCAGGAGTGCATCATATTCACTGTCCACCGCGTGCGAGCGCAAGCGAACGATACTTGGATTGTCGATCGGGACGTCATCGATCTTGAGCCGCAAATCGATCATGTGTGTACCGGCGCCAGTGACGGATCGAATTCCGGAATTCCGGCCCAGAACGCAAGGCTCTTTTGGACTTTCTCGTCAGCCGAATAGAGCAGCTCGAAGATCTTGTCGAAGATTGCGGTATGACGGCGACAGAAGGCTGTGTCGGCCTTCGGTAGATCGATGCGCCCATAACGGGATAGATCGTCAACAACGTCCGCACCACACGCGGCTTGGTATGGACAATGGATGCAGTCGGGATGGAATGAATTGGAAGACTCTTGGTTCAGCACGTCTAGCTTGGACTGGTCGATGCCGTCACAAAGATTGCCAATGCTAAGATCGACCTGTCCAACCCGCGTGACCATCCTGGCTTCATCCGTCGGATAGAAGGTGCCATCGTAGTCAATAACGATGTAGTCTCGGCCGAGAATATTCGGATTACGAAGGTCGACGTGCTGATTGTGGCCGCCACGCAGAACCCGCCGCAGGCAGTGTGTGAAATAGAACTCCTCAACCGGCTGCCCGGCGGTCCAATTGTCCTCGATCAGAGCGTCGATAAAATCGGCATGGTAGGCATTCCATTTGTCTTCGAGACCGGTGGTCTGAAACCGTTTTCTGGCAAAACCCTGATGATTAACTGGTCGAAGGAAAATTGACCGAAATCCGAACCGGCCAAATGTATCAATGATCTCGGAAACGCTCGGCAACTGGTTGATGTCTAGCGTCGGGAGAGCCGAGACCTTTCCCTGCCCCAAGCGCTCGATGGCATAGCTGAGGTTCGATACGAATTGCTGCGTGTCTTTGGCGTTTACGGTTCGTTGCCGCTCATGCGTCGAAAATTCGCCATCAAGTGACGTACTCACGAAGACGTCCGAAGCATCCAGGAAATCCCAAGCTTCTTCCGATACTGATTGCAGATTGGTGCATACCGTAAAGAAAACTTCTTGGAACTTGCGGCGAGCGAAATCACGAACCTTCTCCAATAGGTCTAATCGGAGCAGTGGCTCGCCACCCTGGAATTCGATTTTGACGCTCGCGGACGTCATGGCATCGAGAAATCGGAGAACGCGCTCAAGCGTCTCATCCGTCCAATCAAAGCCCGGAGTGCTCTCGTTCACCCGAGACACCTGGCAATAGGCACATGCCAAATTGCAACGGAGGGTCGGAACGAGAATGACGTAATTCAGCTCTTGAGGACGGTGCAACCGTTGGGCCCACCGGTAGGCAAATCCCATATAGGCTGGATCGTCGATCTCATTGAACGCATGACCATTTGCTTCAAGAAAGCCCCTATCCAGTGCCGTCAGCTTTCCGGTCGCATAGCGATTGAGAAAGTGAGCGTCGGCTTTGAAGTAACCGCCCGCATCATCCGCAAAAAGATAGCCGGCGCCGAACGGTTTGAACTTAAGGGGAAATACGGTCATCGCCCGAGGACACCGTCGACCAGGGCACGCCTGAGCGGAAGCGTCTCGGCATAAATTTTCTCGCGATACAGACAGTGGTGGAACTCTCGAACGAGCAGATCACTCGGCGCTGCGCCGTTATCCAACAGGCTGATGGTTTGCGATATTTCGATTTCTGTATCTGGATGCGACGCACTAAACCGAACGATAGCCACTGCGAGATATGGACGGAATGTCGGATCGAGCTCGATCGCACTGCGGCGAGTTTTCTCTGGGGACGAGGTGTGAGAGTTTTGCGGTTTCACGTCAGTGCAGCCTCCCCATTCCGTACGATTGAGATTGTAGCCATGCTGGCATCCAAACACCAGACGGTTGCACTGAATTTTCTCTTTCGAGCCCCGCGCACGACGTCCCAAACCAAGTATCCATTCGACTGGGTTTTCAATTACCACATTTATTCCAGTGAGTGCTTTCGTGATTTGCCCTCTTGCCGTAGCAGGAAGCGCTCGTGATTCCTTGTCTGGCACCGAATCGCAGAGGAGCCAGGGAGGCGTGGTTTGATAGCGACCTTGCCGGTCACGGCGGGCAACACTTTGCCGATGTGAATCCTTTTCGTTCCAATATTCGAAATGCCGTTGACGTCTCACAAAGGAAGGGCCGCCTCGAAGGGGCTATTGGCGGCCCAAAGGTGACTGCTCGTGCAGCCACTTTGGCGAATGAAAGGAAAATTCGCCTAAGCCATAGTAGAATTTCAATTTTGATATTGCAACGGTCACTTTGAAATAGCTGTAGCACGAAGCTCTACCACTGATTGATTTACCATACCTATTTGCCGATGCGAACCGATGTCTTGCAAACAGCTGAAGTCGAGCTGGGGGATGATGGGAGACGCCGGCGCTTTTTGCAAACCACGCTGAGCTGCGGCGACAGCCTTCGGGCCAGCGGCCAAGGCCTCCCACAGCCGAATTGGAACCGCGCATAACCTCGGCGACGCGATGCACGGCAATTTCTTGATCTTGGGTCATCATGTTTATGGTTCCTGCCTTGGGCGTTTTCAAAGCTTCCAGTTCCTTTAGGTATCGATCCACTTGATTTCGGCCGGGCACTCAGCCAGCCCGTGGAGCAGCCAAATGCGACCGAAAGCGAGTGGCTCTGTGCAACCGTTCCCTTGATTTCTGAGGACATAGCGGTGAAGCGCAAGCCATCACAGATAGCTGTAAACATCGCCTCACGCGGCAAGGATGAGGAAAGCGTTTTCCATTTATTTTGCCACAAGGTGATCAGCGGAACTGCAAAACCAAATGTTGCAATCGCAAAGGCAGAGAGGGGCCTCGCTGAGGCAACGACGATCCCTCCCAGTGCGGGACCGACACTGCGAACAGTATTGAACCCGACAGAAATAAGCGTGACTGCACCCGGCAGGTGGGGCCGTTCGACGATATCCCCGACCGATGCCTGCCAGGCGGGATCGTGGAGAGCAATGCCGCAGCCAGCCTGAAAACTGAAACCGAGAATGATCCACGGATCAGTTTCGTCGAAAGCAACGGAAAGCGTGAGCATGGCGGACGCGGTCATCATAAGGCTTCGGCCAATGATCATCACCTTACGTCGGCTAAAGTTGTCAGCGATCGCCCCGACGAAAATGGCCAGAATGAATGCAGGTGACGTTGAAGACGCCTGGACCAATGCGACCATCACATCCGAGGTCGAAAGGGTCGCCATCAGCCAACTGATCGCAACCGCTTACATTAGCCGGCCGAGACTGGAGAACTGATTGGCGGGCCAGATGGCGCGAAACGTAGGATTTGTTCAGCGGCGCCGACAACGTTGATGAAGCAGGAAACCTGCATTAATAGACAGGTTGACGCCCTTTGGCGGGAAGCTTTTTGACTAAGAGAGCGTCACTTTAGGAGTGACATGCCACGATCCCGGATTGAACGGCGGAGCCGATCCGAATTCGTTCCACCTTGGCGCCGATACAACACGAGGGCGCACCTCCTGCGGCCCTCATCCTCAGTCGGAAAACCCAAATGGCGCGTCCGTGCGCCGGTAGTGATCAGGCAAGATCTGTCGGCCGATTGGCGGTTCCGACCGGGATGTGCAGCTATCGCGTTGGCAAAGACGACAGGTAATGCCGATGGGCGTTGGCACAACGGACGTGTTGTCCTTATGATAGACCAGACGTTCGACGTGGCTGGCTTCGCAAACCAGCGCCACGGCCCGATCGACGCGCGGAAGTCCAAAGGCACCTCCCCCGGAACTTACGGTTCGAGCGATCGAAAAAAATAGTTGGCCATCCGGCAACTCTAGCCACTGCGTTACCACCGTCCTCGGCGTTGTAAAAACCTGGTGCAACGTCCAAAGGGGGCAACCACCGCCATGTCGTGCGAAGGGAAAATTTGCGCTGTCGAGGCGCTTGGACACGTTGCCTGCAGAATCCACACGGATAAAGAAGAAGGGGATCCGCTCTTGTCCGGGCTTCTGCAGTGTGGTCAGCCGATGTGCCGTCTGTTCGAAACTGGTGCCAAATTGACGCGAGAGCGCTTCGACATCATAGCGGCGCGCTTCAACCGCTTTGGCAAATTGCGTGTAGGGCATGACAACGGCTGCTGCAAAGTAGCCTGCGAGCGCCCGGTACGCTAATCGTCGCCCACTCTCTGTCGCAAGATTGCCTTCTTGAACGAACTTTTGAATATCGCCCTCGGATTCAAGATAGGCGAGTTGCTGTGCAAGTTGAAAGTTTTGGCTTGCCAGATCCAAGCAGTCGTCAAGTAGAACCTCATGCCTGTGTCGGTCCAGTCGGCGGACCGATCCTGACATGATCTCCGTTGGTAATCGTCTCACTCGAAGATTGTGACGTTGCATAAGATAGAATGGAAGCCCGCCAGCCTCCTTCACCGCCGCCGCCAACTTTTCTGCCGCAACATCAAGGCCAGGAAAGCAATTACGTCGAGCTGCGAGGAACCGTCGCACGCCCGCAACAGGATCTGCTCCTTCATCGATCCCTCCGTCGAGGGCGGCCTGTCGTTGATCGGCAAGAACAATCTGTTCCTCCTTGTACGAGGTGTAGAGCCGCAGCATCGCTTCTGCAAACCCCGGAAAGCTGCTGAGCACGTCTGCGACTTCGAGCGGTGATATCTCTATGCCACTGAATATTGGATCCTTCATGGTCGATTGTAGTCGCGCAAGGATTTCGGGCGTGCCGTCGTCGGCAAAGAGCGACATGTCGAGCTTGTAGATCTTCGCAAGTCGCAGAAGAATCTCGGCCGTAACTGGTCGCTGATTCCCCTCCATGAGCGCGACATAAGAAGGGGAGACATCGAGGTCAGATGCCATGTCGGCTTGAGTGAGGCCAAGATTTTTCCGCAAGCGTCGAAGTCGCGGACCGAGATAAACGCAGAGTTTTTCCATACACCGATTACAGCATTACAAAATATCCTTGTAAAGTTTGACAACATCACAAAGGCACCGGCTGAAAAGAAAACGGCGACCCGCTATTGCAGTGCACACAACTGGCCGACCCTTGGAGGAGTAAATGTCGTATTCAGATAGTGTTGAAGGAGCCAAAACCTTGATTGTCGAAAACCACGCATGGTCCGGCCTCACTGCCGAAGCTGTCGCTCGCATGCGCCTTCAGAACAGATTCAGAACCGGTCTAGACATTGCGCGCTATACCGCTGCGATCATGCGTCGGGACATGGGCGCCTATGATCAAGACCCGAGCAAATATACGCAGTCGCTCGGATGCTGGCATGGGTTTATTGCCCAACAGAAAGTCATCTCGCTGAAAAAGCACTTCGGCACGACGGAACGCCGTTACATCTATCTCTCAGGTTGGATGGTTACGGCACTGCGGTCGCAGTTCGGTCCGCTCCCCGACCAGTCCATGCATGAAAAAACGAGCGTGCCGGCCCTTGTCGAGGAGATCTACACCTTCTTGCGCCAGGCAGATTCACGCGAACTCGGCATGTTGTTCAGGGAAATCGACAAAGCCCGGGTGGAGGGTGACCGAGCGCGGGAACAGCAGCTGGTTCAGGCGGTCGACAATCATCAGACCCACGTCATTCCCATCATTGCTGATATTGATGCAGGTTTCGGAAATGCCGAAGCAACCTACCTGCTGGCGAAAAAGTTGATTGAAGCCGGCGCCTGCGCGCTGCAGATCGAGAACCAGGTCTCCGATGAAAAGCAGTGCGGCCATCAGGACGGAAAGGTGACCATTCCGCACGAGGAATTCGTCGCCAAGATCCGCGCATGCCGCTACGCGTTTCTCGAGCTCGGCATCGACGACGGCATCATCGTGGCTCGCACCGATTCACTCGGCGCAGGCCTTACCAAGCAGATCGCCTTCAGCGTCAGCGAAGGCGACATCGCCGACCTGTACAACGGCTTCCTGGATTGCGACGATGTCACCGGCCAGCCACCCTCCAACGGCGACGTGTTGATCACGCGCGGCTCGAAGCTCTTGCGGCCGAAGCGGCTGCGTTCCAACCTTTATCAGTTTCGTGAAGGCACAGGCGCCGACCGCTGCGTGATTGACTGCATCAATGCGCTTAACAATGGCGCCGACTTGCTGTGGATCGAGACCGAAAAGCCTCATGTCGAACAGATCGCGAGCATGATGGACCGCATCCGGCAGGTGATCCCCAATGCCAAGCTGGTCTATAACAACTCGCCCTCTTTTAACTGGACGCTGAATTTCCGGCAGCAGGTTTTTGATGGTTGGCAGAGCGAAGGAAGGGACGTCTCTGGGTTCGACAGGGCCAAGCTGATGAGCGAACAATATGACGACAGCGATTTGGCGCGGGAAGCCGACGAAAAAATCAGGACCTTCCAGCATGACGCCTCCAAACGCGCCGGCATTTTCCATCACCTGATTACGCTGCCGACCTATCACACCACGGCGCTCTCGACGGACAATCTCGCCAAAGAATATTTCGGCGCGCAGGGCATGCTCGGTTACGTCGCCAACGTCCAGCGAAGGGAAATCCGCCAGGGCATTGCCTGCGCGAAGCACCAGAACATGGCTGGTTCTGACATTGGCGACGATCACAAAGAGTATTTTGCCGGCGAGGCGGCGCTTAAGGCCGGCGGAGCCAATAACACGATGAACCAGTTTGCGGCCTGATGCAGACCTACCTTGCAAGGGACCTGCAGCAGGCCTGCGTCCTTTACCTTACCGGAGGAAGTAATGTCGAACGACGAAGAGAAAAAGAAACCGATCTTGCTGGAGCGACCGCGGGCTGTCTTTTCGCAAGAGGACTTTGAGCTCATCCGGGTAGCTGTCGCCCACTATCTGCACGTGGTGAAAAACGAGCCAGTGGCAGTAAAATACTCAAACCTGCATCACCGGCTCGGCCGGATATCTTAAGATCGCAGCTCTTGTAATCGCGCGTCGCAATTGCGCTCGAAGAGTTTCGTTCCGAACCCTGAACCGCGCCGGGTTTGCCGGAGGCCGTTTGGTTTAAGTTATGCGGCCATGGCTGGCTCGTCCAGCATGGCATAGTAACGTTCTTCGGCTTCGGCAGGCGGAATGTTTCCTATGGGCTCCAGAAGACGCCGGTTGTTGAACCAATCCACCCATTCGAGTGTGGCGAACTCCACGGCTTCGAAATTGCGCCATGGTCCCCGCCGATGGATGACCTCGGCCTTGTAGAGGCCGTTGATCGTTTCGGCGAGAGCGTTGTCGTAACTGTCGCCGACGCTTCCAACGGAAGGCTCGATGCCTGCCTCCGCCAGCCGTTCGGAATACTTAATCGATACGTATTGAACACCCCTGTCGGAGTGGTGGATGAGCCCACCGCGATGGACTGGCCGCCGGTCATGGAGTGCCTGGTCCAGGGCATCGAGGACGAAACCCGCATGAGCGGTTCGGCTCGCCCGCCAGCCGACGATGCGGCGGGCGAACGCGTCGATCACGAAAGCGACGTAAACGAAGCCTTGCCAAGTGGCTACATACGTGAAATCGGAAAGCCACAACATGTTCGGCGCGGGAGCGCAGAACTGGCGGTTCACGCGGTCGAGCGGACATAGAGCGGCCTTGTCAGACACGGTCGTTTTGACGGGCTTTCCACGGATAATGCCCTGAAGACCCATCATTCTCATAAGCCGAGAAACAGTGCATCGAGCTATGTCGAAGCCTTCCCGCTGCAACTGCCGCCATACTTTCCGCACGCCGTAGACTTGGAAATTCTCATTGAACACTCGGCGTATCTCGACCTTCATGGCCGCGTCGCGACGAGCGCGGGCCGACAGGCGGTCCACGTCCGTGCGCTTGGCGATGGCGTCATAGTAAGTGGACGGGGCAATCGGCAGCAGCCTGCAGATCGGCTCGACCCCGAACTTTGAGCGGTGTTCGTCGATGAAGGAAATCATCGCTTCAGTGGGCGGTCGAGCTCCGCCTGGGCAAAATAAGCCGACGCCTTACGCAAAATCTCATTGGCCTGTCGAAGCTCGCGGTTCTCCCGCTCAAGGGCCTTCATCTTCTCGGCGACATCGCTTGGAAGGCCTGCTCGTTTGCCGCTGTCAACATCGGCTTTCTTCACCCACTCATGCAGCGTATGTGCCGAGCAGCCAATCTTGGCGGCTATGGATGAAACTGCCGCCCACCGGGATGGATGCTCGGCCTCATGGTCCAAAACCATGCGGATGGCTCGGTCACGAACTTCAGGTGAAAATTTGTTGGTCGTCTTGCTCATATCGGCTCCACTTTCTCACGAGTTGGAGCCTCCGGCAAACCCGGCGCGGTTCACCCCCTCTGCGGGAAGACAATTAGAACACAGATCAGTTCATTCGGCAGCTGTTAGTTCCCAGCTAGCGAGCCCTGAGGAAAAATATCATGGATAACAACAATGCTTGTGTCTTAGTCGACGGCCATAGTGCCGAATTGAAACTTCGATCAAGCACGATCGGTCCGAACGTCCTCGGCATTGGATCCCTCTACGAGCAGACGAAGATGTTCACCTATGATCCTGGCTTCACTTCGACTGCGTCGTGCGAGTCCAGCATCACCTTTATTGATGGCGACGAAGGCGTTCTGCTGCATCGCGGTTATCCGATCGAACAGCTTGCCGAGCACGGCGACTTCCTCGAAGTCTGTTACCTGCTGCTCTACGGCGAATTGCCGACCGCAGCCCAGAAGAAGGACTTCGACTATCGGGTCGTGCACCACACCATGGTGCATGAACAAATGTCCCGCTTCTTCACCGGTTTCCGCCGCGATGCGCATCCGATGGCCGTCATGTGCGGCTGCGTCGGCGCTCTGTCGGCCTTCTATCACGACTCCACCGACATCACCGATCCGCACCAGCGCATGGTCGCAAGCCTTCGTATGATCGCCAAGATGCCGACGCTTGCCGCCATGGCCTACAAGTACCATATCGGCCAGCCCTTCGTTTACCCGAAGAACGATCTCGACTATGCGTCGAATTTCCTGCGCATGTGCTTTGCCGTGCCCTGCGAGGAATATGTGGTCAATCCGGTGCTTGCCCGCGCCATGGACCGCATCTTCATCCTGCACGCGGATCATGAACAGAACGCATCGACCTCGACGGTTCGCCTCGCCGGCTCTTCCGGCGCCAATCCCTTTGCTTGCATCGCCGCCGGCATCGCATGCCTCTGGGGCCCGGCCCATGGCGGCGCCAACGAAGCTGCGCTCAACATGCTGACGGAAATCGGCACGGTCGACCGCATTCCGGAATATATCGCCCGCGCCAAGGACAAGAACGATCCGTTCCGATTGATGGGCTTCGGTCATCGCGTTTACAAGAACTACGATCCGCGCGCCAAGATCATGCAGAAGACGGCGCACGAGGTCCTCGGCGAACTCGGCATCAAGGACGATCCGCTGCTCGACATCGCGATCGAACTGGAGCGTATCGCGCTGACCGATGACTATTTCATCGAGAAGAAGCTTTACCCGAATGTCGACTTCTATTCCGGCATCACGCTGAAGGCGCTCGGCTTCCCCACGACCATGTTCACGGTACTATTTGCGCTCGCCCGCACCGTCGGCTGGATTGCCCAGTGGAACGAGATGATCGAAGATCCGGATCAGCGTATCGGCCGCCCGCGCCAGCTCTATACCGGCGCACCGCTGCGCGAATACGTTCCGCTTTCAAAGCGCTGAGCGACATCCGTGATGAAACGAATACCCGGCTGCTCAGCTGCGATCTCGCAGGGTTGAATGCAATGGCGACCGAACAGTGGTGCTTGACGAATCTTGCTTCCCTTGCGAAGGCCTAGCGCGAGCATGCGAAGACGTTGAAAGCGACCGTTCTGCTCGTTGAACTCAGCGACTTCGCGGACGTCAAACGTATCTATGCCGCCCCCCTCTAGACCCCCTACCCCTGCTGGCGGTGGAAGGCGTTGGCGAAAGGTGCAAAAGTGAAATCGAGACCTTGATCGCTCTCAGTCAAGCTGCGCGCCGCCTTCACCGCAACGATCAGGAACAACATTGCTCCGGCGTCCCCGTTCAGCATAAACGTTCAGATGAACAAAGCTGTAGACGTTGACGATCGGAACAGGAAGAACGGGAATGACGCTCACTGCTGCGCTAACGAGGCATCTAAAAAATCCGGAGCAATTCCTCGACCTATCCGAGCCTAGCACGCACACGGCTACATCTATGAAGCGCTTTGCGGTCTTTAACCCGTCCACCGGCGATCTGCTGGCCGAGGTGCCGGACATGAGTGCCGAAGAGGTTTCCGCAGCCATTGACAAGGCGCATGCTGCCCAAGCGCCTTGGGCTGGGCTCACCGCCCGGGCGCGCTCGGACATCCTGTGGAAGTGGCACCGGCTGATCCTCGAACATAGCGACGATCTTGCCGTGATCTTGACGGCTGAGATGGGAAAGCCGCTGGGAGAGGCGAAATCGGAAGTCTTGTACGCGGCGGCATATCTCTAATGGTACGCCGAAGAGGCCAACCGCATTTACGGCGAGACCATTTCAGCGCCCTCCAATGACAGGCGTATGCTGGTGATCAAGCAACCAATCGGTGTTGTCGGGGCCATTACCCCTTGGAACTTTCCGGCCTCGATGGTAGCGCGCAAGATTTCGCCGGCGCTTGCCGCTGGCTGTACCGTTGTCTTGAAGCCCGCTGAGCAAACGCCCCTCGTTGCCGGGGCCATGTTCGCCCTCGCGCGTGCAGCTGGTTTCCCGGAGGGCGTTCTCAATTTCGTCTATGCGTCAGAGGGTGACGCTATCGGTCGTGAATTGTGTTCAAACCCAAAGGTGCGAAAGATCAGTTTCACAGGGTCGAACGAAGTCGGCCGATTACTGATGCGCTAGTGCTCCGACCAAATCAAGCGCATCAGCTTCGAACTCGGCGGGAACGCCCCTTTCATCGTCTTCGACGATGCTGATATCGACGCCGCCGTTGACGGCCCGATCCGAGCCAAGTTTCGCAATGCTGGGCAGACCTGCGTGTCCGCCAATCGGCTGTACGTCCAAAAACGCGTCTATGACGAATTTGCTGAAAAGTTCACCGCGCACGCGCGAAGACTTCGCGTTGGCGACGGCTTTGAACAGGACACCGCGATCGGGCCTCTGATCGACAATCATGCTCTGACAAAGATCGAAGCGCATGTCGATGACGCTGTCAAAAACGGGGCAATAGTGCGATGTGGTGGGCGGCGCATCGGCACGTCCGGAACATTTTTTGAGCCGACCGTGATTACAAATGTCGTCAGCTCAATGCGCATCGCCCAGGAAGAGACTTTCGGTCCTCTGGCACCAATCATCCGTTTCGACGACCCGGAGCAAGTCGTGCGATACGCTAACGATACGATCTACGGCCTCGCCGCCTATTTCTATGCTTCGAACCTCAGGCGGGTCTGGCGTGTGGCCGAGGCGCTGGAATACGGGATGGTCGGCATTAACACCGGCCGCATGTCGTCGGAGGCTGCACCCTTTGGAGGGATCAAGCAGTCAGGCATTGGACGTGAAGGCTCCCGCCACGGCCTCGAGGACTATCTTGAAATGAAGTACCTTTGCCTGGGTGGCCTCTGACGCGGATTAAGACCTCCCGCGATTTGACGCTGTTGATACCAGTCTCTCTCGCAAAAAAGAGGCTGCCGTCCTTGTTCGGCGGCAGCCAAGTCGCTTGGGAGGCGAATTCAAAGCTCAAGCGACTGATCCCCTAAACGAAGCCCTTTTCGTACGTGTCGCCGATCAGATACCTATCGCTTCATAGGCATCGGCGATCTGTCGGATTGACGCGACATAGGCGGCGGTTCGGTAGTCACCGAGTTCCGGTTGCTGCTCCATCAGGTCAGCAATGCGCCCCCAGGTGCTTCGCATCACGTCTTCCAGTCCGGAACGAACGAGATCGATTTCCGCGCCGCCTTCGAGGAACTCGTCACGGATGTCGGCAGGGAACTCCTTACCGGTCATGCATTCGAGGGCCGGTGCGATGGTCTGGTTGCGCCGCTCGCGCCGGCGGCGCTCCATCAAGCCGAAGCCGAAGGGATATGCGTGAGATTCTTCACCCATTCGAAGTAGCTGACGATCAGGCCGCTTCTTTGTTGCGAACATCCTTCCATTAACAACACGGCACAAGTCTGGCGGACCGGTAAGTAGGGGCACACTCCCAAGGACCCTACGAGCCGGAACCAATGCCTAACGCAATATGACCACTAATGCAACGAGTGTCTTAGTTTGCGATATATGGATCAGGTGTAACATCGCTTTCAAGATCATTGGGCTGCATCTGATGCGCCAGCGCACGAGCCATCCATTGGATGTCGCTCCCCAATCGAGGTTGCGACACCGCACCCTGGCAAGTTTAAATGTAAATGGCGTGGCCACTGATCAGGCCTTCCGGGCCGTCCGCTTTGACGACCGATTACACTTAGTTCCAAGAAGTGACGACACCCGCGCCCCCTTCGGTCCGGGCCAAGCGGCTACACAACACGGATACCGCAGCGTTATTAAGCCAATAACTCACGGCGATACATTCGGGTCGAACAGACATACTTAAAACAAATGTTGCATTTCGATTTACCACACGATACGCTTCGAAAACGGGGCAGCAGCCTGGGATACCGATCGGGACGCACAAGCTGAGCCGAGGTGCGCCGCGATGAGCCGCGCCGACAATCAAGAAGCACTAACAAAGGGGAATATCGGATGAACAAATTTTTAAAAATGTTGACAGCGGCGTCGTCGGTCGCGGTTGCTTCGGCAATTCCATTAGCCAAAGCAAATGCCGGTGAGGTACTTGATCGCGTACGCGCAACCAAGACGCTGACAGTTGCGGTCGGAACGGACTGGGGGCCGATGTCGCGCATGAATGACAAGCACGAACTTGATGGTGACGATGTCGATATCGCTAAGGGAGTTGCTAAGTACCTAGGGGTGGAGGTCAAGTTTGTTACGCCTGCCTGGGATCTCATCACCTCTGGCCAGTGGGAGGGTCGCTGGGATCTTTCTATGGGTCAAATGACGCCAACCAAGGAGCGTGCGGAAAAATTAAACTTCCCAGCTGTCTACGTGTGGGCGCCAGAAGTTGCCGTTGTTCACAAAGACAGCAAGGCGACGACGCTTTCGGATTTGGACGGAAAGATTGTCGGCGTCGGAGCGGGCAACGTGGCGGAATCCTACGCCAATCACAACTTCAATCCCAGTTGGATTGACGCCAAGCCGGTGCAGTACCAATTTACGCCAGGCCAAGTGAAGACGTATGGATCCAGCAACGTCGCATTCGACGACCTTCGTCTCGGCGACGGTGTTCGTTTAGATGCGGTTCTCGGTGATGATACGGTGGCCCGTGAAGCAATAAAATCAGGCTATCCGATCAAGGTGCTTGGTACCCTCTTCTACGCGCCAGGTGCAATCTCAATTTTGAAGGGCGACGACGAATTCAATGACAAGATCGCGGCCGCCGTCAAGAGTATGAAAGATGACGGTACCCTTTCCAAGATGTCGATCAAGTGGTTCGGGGTGGACTACTGCGAACAAAAATAAGACATCACGCGTTAGCGGCCCGGCTCGGCCGGGCCCATTTTCTTGAAGGGTCTATCATGCTATATCGGGATACAGTTGAATCCGAGGTGCTTGTTCATAAGCCTTGGTTCGTCGCCCTGATCTTCGTCGCAATGCTTGCATTTTTTCTTTCGTTCAACCTTGCGGGCACGACCTTCGGCGAACTTATGCGGCCGGTTATTGGCGACCCGCTACAAAGCGGAATTTACGGGCGTTTTGCGATCGCCTTCGTACTTGCGATCATATTTAGCCTCAACATCGTAGTAGTTGGATTTATTCCATTACAGGTGCAGATTGGCATCGTATGGATGGAACTATTGCTGCTGTTTCTCGCCTTTTTCAGATCATTCAATCTGAGCATGCCCTTCATATGGGAGAATTTGCCTTACCTCATCTCCCAAGGGGTGGTGACTACGATCTATGTTTCAGCGGTCTCGCTTTTCTTTGCCTCGCTAATCGCGATTGTCGCCGCGGTCGCAAAGCTTTCAAGCAATGGCTTCGCATATGCCACCGCCAGTTTTTACACCTCTTTTTTCCGGGGTCTGCCCCTTCTCATGCAGATTTATCTGATTTACCTCGGTTTGCCTCAGTTGGGGATTGTGCTCAATGCCGTTCCCTCGGGCATCTTGGCGTTGTCGCTCTGTGTGGGAGCCTATATGACAGAGATCTTTCGCGCCGGTATCCAGAGTATCGACCGGGGCCAATGGGAAGCGTCAAGATCCATCGGTTTTGGCTTCGGTCTGACCATGCGCAAGATCATCTTGCCGCAGGCTTTTCCTGTCATCATTCCACCGATGGGAAATACGTTCATCTCAATGCTAAAGGATAGTTCGCTTGTGTCGGTACTCGGCGTGTGGGAATTGACGTTCCTTGCCCGCACAATCGGTCAGCCGACGTTTCATCACATGGAGATGCTGATAGCAGCATCGCTCATCTATTGGACAATGTCTGTCTGCCTCGAGATTGGTCAATCACGGCTCGAGCGCCATTTCGGGAGGAGTATGGTACGATGACCCTTAGCAATACATTTGAAGTGAAGGGGGCCGATGAGCGCAACTCTTTGCAGGGGATTGACAACATGCCGCCAGTGCATGTGCCGTCATCCCACAAGTCTTCGAAGCAGAAGCAGGTCTCGATGAGCGCAGAAAAAATAATTGAAGCGACGAACGTTTCCAAGTGGTACGGCGCCTTCAGGGCACTCACTGATGTCAATATTACTGTCAGCAAAAGCGAACGCATCGTCATCTGCGGCCCCTCCGGATCGGGAAAATCGACACTGATCCGATGTTTCAACCGACTTGAGGCGCATCAGGAGGGTGAGATTGCCATTAACGGGATCAGGTTGCACAACAGAATGCGTAACGTCACCGAAGTTCGCAAGAATGTCGGTATGGTGTTCCAGCACTTCAATCTCTTTCCCCACATGACCGTGCTGATGAATTGTATGGCCGGTCCAATGTGGATTAATGGCGTGCCCGAGGCAGAGGCCAAAAAGATCGCTCTTAAGTTCCTAGAGCGCGTTCGCATCCCCGATCAAGCGAACAAATACCCAGCCCAATTATCAGGCGGACAACAGCAGCGCGTCGCGATTGCCCGTTCTCTGTGTATGGAACCAGCAGTGATGTTATTTGATGAGCCTACCTCAGCACTCGACCCTGAAATGGTTTCGGAGGTACTAGAAACTATGACTAGTCTGGCGCGTGAGGGAATGACCATGGTTTGCGTCACCCACGAGATGGGTTTTGCCCGAGCCGTCGCGGATCGGGTAATTTTCATGGATTGTGGTCGAATTGTCGAAGAGGGCAACCCCGATGACTTCTTTGGCAACCCCAAGCACGACAGAACAAAGCTGTTCCTCAGCCAAATCTTGACACATTGAAAGCTGTTATTTCACGCTTGGCTTTGTCTGGTTAGACTTCTGACACCAGACGTCATTAACGTGGCGAACTATCGAGAATGTGGCTTTGCGTGCGTCGACCTATATCTTCTCGAAGACGCAATTGATTATCGTCTAACGCCTTCGCAAGGAGGCGTGCGGCAGCTTGGTGCCGTCGCAGCGGCACCGCATCCGGCGAGCTAGCCGTCACCCATGCTTGTCGATATCTCCCAACAATATTACCGAAGCCGTCGTAACCACAGACTTGCGCGATCGGTTACATGTTTGGTGATCCTTCACAGGAAGTCCGGAGTTCCAGAGGTCCAGTATCCCCACGCCGAGGACCGCCTTGCTTTGTCACGGTGATATCGATGTTTTGCTGAGGTGAGCGGTATCGCCACGTTGCTAACAACGAGGATAACGACGTGTCTATCCATCAGCTTGAGATTTTGGCGGGCAGTATGCGGCGCCGGAAGTTCACACGAACTTCCAAGGAATCGATCGTTTCGGAGACGCTGACTGGCGAGATGACGGTGACGGAGGTTGCGCGACGTCACGACGTTGATCGGTCACTGGTTTATCGGTGGCGTCGTGAGCTTGGTGTTGCAGAGAGAGCGGAAGAGCCGCGCGCCTTCGTTCCGGTGAAGGTACAACAGGCGCCGGACTCGGCAATGGGAATGCCGGCTGCGACGGCGTCTTCTGCGATCGAAATCCATGTTGGCCGGGGCCGGTCGGTGCGGGTCACTCGTGACTTTGATGCCTCGACGTTGTCGCGCGTGCTTGATGTGCTGGAGGGACGATGATCCCGATCAGTTCGAACGTCAGAGTGTGGATTGCCAGCGGTCACTGCGATATGCGCAAGGGTATGCAGGGGTTGGCTCTCATCGTGCAAGAGGGGCTTGGCCGCAATCCGTTCCAGGGCGACGTTTTTGTTTTCCGCGGGAGAAATGGTCGATTGATCAAGGCCCTATGGCATGACGGTGTCGGACTATCGCTTTATGCCAAACGGCTCGACCGAGGCCACTTTATTTGGCCGGCGACAGTGGACGGAGCCATTGCCCTTACAGCCGGGCAGATGTCCTACCTTCTTGAGGGAATAGACTGGCGAAATCCGCAACAGACATGGCGTCCGACGAGCGCCGGATAGGTGCATTTTGCGGCTCGAACCTTGAAGAAAAGCTATGCAAATCAGTGGCTTTGTGGTTTGATCCGGACATGGAAAACGGCCTGGAAAACCACTCCGATTATGCCGCTGCACTTGAAGCAGAGCTGGTCGTGGCGCGTGCGGAGCGCGCCGTTGCCTTAGCCGAACTTGCCGTCGCCAAAGCCAAGGAAGCGGACGATCAAGCCACCATTCTGCGTCAGAAGGTCCATATCGAAAAGCTGCAAAGGCAATTGCGTGGTCAGAAATCGGAGCGGACTGCCAGGCTGATCGCTCAAATGGAGCTGATGCTCGAGGATGCCGAGGCGGCGGCCACCGAGGATGAACTTGCCGCTGAAATGGCCATTGCTGCGGCCGCCCCCATTGCTGTCGCCGGCTTCACACGCAAACGCCCCGTTAAGAAGCCATTCCCCGATCACCTGCCGCGCGAGCGTGTCGTTGTGCCCGGTCCGGTCGCCTGCAGCTGCTGCGGTAGTGACCGGCTGCGCAAGCTGGGCGAAGATGTCACCGAGACGATGGAGAGCATTCCACGCTCCTGGAAAGTCATTCAGACGGTGCGCGAGAAGTTCACCTGCCGCGACTGCGAGAAGATCAGCCAGGCACCGGCCCCATTCCACGTCATTCCCAGAGGCTGGGCAGGTCCAAGCCTTCTGGCGATGATCCTCTACGACAAATTCGGCCAACACATTCCCCTTAATCGTCAGGTGGAACGATTTGCGCTTGAGGGCGTGTCAATCAGCCTGTCGACGGCAGCCGATGCTATCGGTTCTTGTTGCCATGCCCTTGATCCAATCCTGAGGCGGATCGAGGCTCACACCTTTGCAGCCGAGCGGATTCACGGCGACGATACCACGGTTCCGGTTCTCGCAGCCGGCAAGACCGATACTGCTCGGATCTGGACATATGTGCACGATGATGCCCCGTTCGGTGGCACGGCGCCGCCGTCGGCGATGTTCTATTATTCCCGCGACCGCAGCGGTGACCATCCGCAGGCGCATCTGGCCGGCTATTGCGGCATCCTGCAAGCAGATGCCTATGGCGGTTATACCAAGCTCTATCTTCCTGATCGCAGTCCAGGTCCGATCTATGAGGCAGCGTGCTGGGCGCACGCAAGGCGACCATTCTTCATCATGGCCGATCTCGAGGCCAATGCCCGGCGCAAGGCTCAGGGCAAACCCGCTGCCGTCATCTCACCAATCGCCATCGAGATGGTGCGCCGGATCGATGCGCTGTTCGAGATCGAACGTCAGATCAATGGCCAGACGGCCGATGAGCGCAAGGCGACGCGTCAGCAGCATAGCAAGCCACTGATCGCCAACATGGAGCGGTGGGTGCGCGAGCAACGTGCCAAGCTGTCTCGCGACAATGATCTGGCCAAAGCGTTCGACTACATGTTGAACCGCTGGGTATCGTTTACTCGTTTCCTCGACGATGGCCGGATCTGCCTGTCGAACAACGCGGCAGAGCGTTCGCTGCGCGGAATTGCATTGGGAAGAAAGGCTTGGCTATTCGCCGGCTCCGACCGTGGTGGTCAACGAGCTGCCGCCATGTACAGTTTGATCGTCACCGCAAAGATGAACCATGTCGATCCGCAGGCCTGGCTTGCCGATGTGCTTGCCCGTATCGCCGACCACCCGGCAAACAGGATCGACGAGTTGTTGCCGTGGGCTTGGAAGGCCGAAAAGGCGGCACCTATTGCGGCGGCCGCGTAAACAGTTCCCGAAACAGCTCCTCTGACCGTTGCAGGCCTTCATCCGTTAAGATCAACGACTTCGACTTGTTCACCGGATCGGCGATCAGCCCCTTCTTGAACAAACGATCCGTCGTCTCCCAGTCCAAACCCTTCCAGGCTCGATACCCGTCATGCAGCGTCAGCCACAACAGCGCCAGCACCGCATCGTCGATCTTGTCTTCGTCGATATCCATTGCGAGAGCTTATCACGTGCAAATACGAAATTAATGCGGTACTCGCCGAATGCGTACCAAGGTCCAGAGGTCCAGAGGTTCTTTGATCACAAGACCCAAGGACCTTGTCCTCCTGAAAAAGAGCGGGACGTTTGCATCACAAGTTGAACTTATAAAACATGCGTTGCATTGCAGGAGAGAGTTCGCTATGCATTCTAACTATCAGAAGTACCGATGTCGCTGAAAGGAGCAGACTGAGGCTTGTCCCAGCCACAAACACAGGGAATTACAAATGGTCTAGCTTCAGACGAGAGTAACTGCCGCATCGCAACCGCGCTTGTTGTTTCCTCAACTAAAGATGGAGACTCGCAGTTCGAGAATCGGACAGGATCGTTGTGGACACTGCACCGAGTGAGTGCAATAAACTGCGGAAATTAGTCGACCGGCGAACCGACACGCAGAACACAGAAAAGGCTCTTTCTCATCCAGCATTCGAGCCGAGTTCGCCCGGACGCATTTAGGCGTATGCCGTTGCGCCCGACGCCTCCACCATCACAGAAAGCATCGTTCAATGACTACTACTGAAGCGACTCCAAAGGTTCAACCGTTTAAGTTTACGGCTTTCGAGCAGAAAGACTACAACTATCGCGTTCAGCGCGTGCGCGAGAAAATGGCGCAAGCTGAGATTGACGTGCTGCTCGTTACCGACCTTTCCAATATCTGCTATCTAACAGGTTTTCAAACATTGGTATCGGACTGGTATTCCTGCTTGATCCTTCCTGCGCAGGGAAACCTAGTTCTCCATGTTTGCGATCTGGAGGTCGATCTTGGCCGCGTCCATACTAATGTCGAGCGCATCGAGTCGATAATGTGGAGTCGCATGGATGAGGCTGGTACGGAACTAGCCTTAATCATAGACAGTTTAAATTCAACGCCGAAAAAAATTGGCTTGGAGAGTCGGCAAAAGGGACTAACTCCGTATGCCTACTCGAAACTGTGCTCTGCATTTCCTAATGCAATAGTGGCCGATGCGTCCGGTTTGGTCACTCGCATTCGTGCCGTAAAGTCCCCAACAGAGATTACCTATATGCGCAAGGCCGGGCTTTATTCGGTAGCTGGTCTGACGGCAGCAGAAGCGATCATCCAGGAGGGCATCACCGACAATGACATTGCCGCGGCGGCGTCTGCAGGTATGATCCGCGCAGGCAGTGAATATTTCTCCATTGATCCCATCATCCGTACCGGAGATTGGCATGCTATAGTGCATTCTTCGTTTCGTAGGAACAAGATCAAGCGGGGCGACCCCATCATCATGGAGATGAGTGGGGTCCATGAGCGCTATAACGCGCCGCTTTATTCCACGGCGATAGCAGGGCGTGCGTCAGATAGTACACGCCTTCTGTCAGATGTCGCGCTCCATTGTCTTGAGACACTTTATAGCAATCTGAAGCCCCGCCGAACTATGCGAGACGTTCTGACTAGCACGAAGTGCGAACTGATGAGTTTGGACGCGCGAACTCGCCTTGGAACCCGAATAGTAGGCTCCACTTTGGCTGACTACCTGACTGAGAAATTCAGGTCGTGGAAGGCCTATCCCGTCGGCCTGGCCTTTCCTCCGTCCTGGCCTGAAAACTCGATCTGGCTGGCAGAGTCTGACCAGATTCTCGTGCCGGGGATGTGCTTCCACGCGTGCTACTCGTTCAGAGTGTTTGGGGAGGTCGCCGCCGGGTTCGGTGATTCCATTGCAATTACAGAGGAAGGTTTCGAAATCCTAACACCACGTACGAAGCGTCTTCTCGAGGTGTTCTGAGATTGAAACGCCGATACCGTTGCAACACCGCTTGCGACACGCATTTAAATTGGAGGACCAATGAAGACCGATCTCCTTTCCGTCATTGACTGCGCTGGGTCGCCCCGTCAACGAGGACGCACTCATGGAGAAGCGCTGCGCACCGCTATCGCTGAAAAGATAATGCGCTGGCATGACGCCATCGCGGAAGCCTACGGCGTCACCGCCAAGACGTTCATTCCGCGCTTCTTGGCGGCAACACGGTTCGGCGATGCGGTGAAGCGATACACACCCCACCTCGCCGAAGAGGTTGCAGGAATAGCGGAAGGATCCAACATCGCCCACGAAACCGCATTTGCGCTCCAGCTACTGGATGAGGAGTGGTGGTTCGGCCGCTCCACTGGAGACGGACATTGCTCCAGCCTTGCAATCGCCCCCTGCGGGCCTATCCCGACAATAATTGCTCAAACAATGGACTTGCCACGATGGCACGACGGGGCGCAGGTTTTGCTGAAAACGCAGGACTCGGAAGCCGGTGAGACCATGGTCTTCACATCTGCAGGTCTGATTGGCCTGATGGGCGTGTCCGAGCGCGGGGTCGGCGTCTGTGTGAACACCTTATCACAACTGGCTGTCAGCCCGACAGGGTTGCCAGTGGCTTTCGTGATGCGAGGCGCCCTCGCCTGCTCGAGCGTGTCGGACGCCATTAGGTTCCTGCATGACGTTCCGCACGCCTCGGGACAGAACTATCAATTGGGAGACCGTCAGAACATCGCGACTGTCGAATGCTCCGCGGGCAAAGTATTGCCGCTCGCTACTAAGTCTAGATGTTCGCTGCATACCAATCATCCGCTTGCGAGCGACGACAGGCGTTCGGCGACAATACCCCTCGCAGGAAGCGATAGTTCGCGCGGTCGCCTCCAAAGCTTGCATCTCGATCTTGATGACGTGCGGGTAACCACGGATGATGTCAAGGCGGCACTGGCGGCATGCCGGGCCGGCGGTGAGGTTTCGCTAGTTGCCCCGCAACTGGCGACGGAACCGATGACCGTTGGCGCGGTCGTCTATGAGATCGGCGAGCGTACTAAAATATCAGTCTGCGCTGGACCACCGAGCGTCGAGGCATGGCGGGATATTGGGTTAGGGACGTGAACTTGCGTCTGATTTAGATTGATGCACGCGTGGTGGCCTCGATATAAACTATAATCGACAAAGGATCAGCGGAACGAATGGCGGAACGCTATAGCGCGGCGATCTGGGAGGAACTTCCACCTTGATCGTCGCGCGGCAGAACGCGAAGCTTCGCGCGAATACGCGACAAACCGGCAAAGGGCGCGCGCCTGCAAGCGTTGAGCCAGTCATCCACGCGAAGGCGGTTTGGTTGGCTTACGAAACGCGAGATCGCCAGAGGTGCCCCCTCTACGCAGGCGACCGAACATTCCGCCCCTCCACACATCCGATCATCCGATCAACGATCCTGGATCGTCAACAAGAGGTTCGGCAGACTTCCATCCGTAACAAGGTTGCCGTCGCTCGCCACGTTCAAAGAGAGGCGATATTCGCGCCGATAGCTCAGTACGCCTAGCTTCGAAATGAGGACGGCCCGGAATTGCCGACTCAACTCGGACCAGCGTCATCCGGAGGCACTACCCATGCGCTGTTTCACGTTTCCCGATCGTGTCTCAGCCTAAGGGATTGGTGTAGCTTCCGGCAGGTAGCCGTGTTTTCCGGCGAGCGCCGGAGTGGGATTTCAGCGCGTGACTGCAGGCAGGCTGATTTCCGGATCATCGCTCATTGATGCCATTGTCTCAAGTGTCATGTACCTGGCACGTTGGACGGCCCAGTCATCGTTTTGCTCGGGCAGCAGTGCGCCGACGAGACGGACGATGGCTTCGTCGTTGGGAAAGATGCCAACGACCTCGGTGCGTCGCTTGATTTGCCATTGAGATGTTCGATCGGATTTGTTGAATGCAATTGACCCGGTGCTCTTTCGGGAAGGTCATGCAGGCGAGCACATCCTCTTCGGCATCATTCATGATGGCGGCGAGCTTCTGCACTTTCGGCCGGATCTGGACGGCGACGTTGCGCCACTGGGTGCTCGCCGCCTCCGATGTGTCCTGAGCAAAAGCAGTGGCGATGAAGGCGGATACGACGCGTCTGCCGCTCTTTCCGGCGTGCGCCAGCACGTTCCTCATGAAGTGAACCCGGCATCTTTGCCATGTGGCACTGAGAACCTTGGTGACGGCGGCCTTGAGGCCCTCATGAGCATCGGAGACGACGAGCTTCACACCGCGCAGACCTCGGCGGGCGAGCCTACGCAGGGACTCCGTCCAGATCGGCTCGGCTTCGGGAGTGCCAACTTCCATGCCCAGAGCCTCGCGCCTGCCATCGGTATTGACGCCGACGGCGATGATAACGGCAACGGAAACAATGCGGCCACCGCGCCGGACCTTCAGATAGGTGGGCATCGATCCAGAGATAGGGCCAGCCCGTCGATGGGTCTTTCGAGGAAAACCTTGACCTTGACATCGATCTCCTCGCACAGAGGGCTCACCTGGCTCTTGGAGATGCCGCTCATACCCATCGCCTTGACGAGATCGTCGACGGAACGCGTTGAGATGCCTTGGATGTAAGCTTCCTGGATAACAGCCGTCAGAGCCTTTTCCGCCATGCGACGTGTCCCAGTCTCGGTCGCGGTAGCCGTTGCGTTGGGCCAGCCGCATCGCGTTCTTCTCGCCGTAGCCAGCACCGGTCGCACTGCCGACCTCCAGCTCCATCAGCCGTTCGGCGGCAACGCCGATCATCTCCCGTAGCAAATCGGCATCGGCACTCTTCTCAACAAGCGAGCGCACGTTCATCATATCGTCGGTCATCGGTGTCTTTCCATCAGGTTGGTCTTGAACAGCCCGACCCTGCCGGAAAAAAACTGATGGCCATCTAATCCTCAGGACCTACACTACCCGGCGGGACACGATCCGTTGCCCGAAATGAGGGACACATCATGCATGCCCACAAGCTCGGGCCGACTATAATGTGGCGATGATGACTGTCACGAAAACGACACAGCCGCTTCCCGTCTTGCTGCTAAGACTCACGAGGTTCCCGAGACCTTTTCTTTGGCCAGCCAGGCGCGGAAAGCTTCGAGCGGCGGGTAATTGGTCCGCGATTGCGGCCAGACGAGCCAGTAGGACCCCGAGCCCGGCACCGATCTCTTCAGGACCGGTACCAGGCGCCCTTCGATTATTTCAGTGTCAGCGAGATAGGCCGGAAGAAGAGCCACGCCGAGCCCGGAGATCGCCGACTGCGTCATCGTCGCGAACTGGTCGAAAAGCATCCCCGTCACGTTCGCCGGTCGCGCTCCCTGAGCGGCAAACCAGATCCTCCAGCCGGTCGGCCTGGTTTCCAGTTGCAGAAGTGGCAACCTCGCCATGTCCGCGATGTCGTCAATCGGATGTTCAGCGAGGAGCGCTGGCGAAATGCACGCCGTCAGGCGCTCCTCGAAGAGTTTCATATGGTCGGCATCCCGCCAATCGTCTGCTCCAAAATGAATGGCTGCGTCAAAACTCTCGGCGGCAAAGTTAAAGCGCTTGAGCCGCGTCGCGAGGTTGATCGTGATACCTGGATGTTTGACCAGGAATGCGCCCAACCGCGGCGCCAGCCATCGCGTACCGAAAGCCGGCAGGATAGCCAGCGACAGGGTGCCGCCGCCTGGGTTGGCGGCGAATTCCATGCTGCCCCGCTGGATGAGATCGAGCGCGCGGCTCACGTTCCGCCCGTAGGCATGGGCTGCTTCCGTCGGAATGAGCTTCTGCCTGTGTCGCTCGAAGAGCGGCCGGCCAAGCTGCTGCTCCAGATTCTGCACGAGGCGGCTCACAGTGCTCTGTGTCAAATCAAGCTCACGCGCCGCCGCCGCCGTTGAGCCGGTGCGCAAGACGGCTTCGAACGCAGAGAGGAGGCTCATGGAGGGAAGGAACCGACGCGGGCGCATCAAACCTATGCATTTTATGAATTAGATCACATCTAAATAGGGTTATTTCTCGCGAAACACAATCGGTAAATGCATGAGCAAGCAGCTTCGATATCCGAGGTCGCATTTCATTCGAGGGAAATCCGTGACGACAAATTCCGCCACAGCCATGTCTTCCGCACAGACGAGCGCGTTTGCGTGGGACGATCCCTTCCTCTTGGAGGAGCAGCTCTCTGAAGAGGAACGCATGATCCGCGATGCTGCCAAGGCCTTTGCAGAGGCCGAATTGCTGCCGCACGTGGGGGATGCCTATCTTGAGGAGAAGACTGATCCCGGTCTCTTCCGGCTGATGGGCAGGGCCGGGCTTCTCGGCGTAACGTTGCCGGAAAAATATGGGGCGGCTGGCGCCAACTTCGTCTCTTACGGCCTGGTTGCGCGCGAGGTCGAACGCGTCGATTCAGGCTATCGGTCGATGATGAGCGTCCAGTCGTCGCTGGTGATCTATCCGATCTATGCCTATGGCTCGGAAGAACAGCGAGACAAGTATCTACCGGGCCTCGTATCCGGGGAATTGATCGGCTGCTTCGGTCTGACCGAGCCGGATGCCGGCTCCGATCCCGGCGACATGAAGACCCGCGCCGAGAAAATCGACGGCGGGTACCGCCTGCGCGGCTCAAAGATGTGGATCTCCAATGCGCCGATCGCCGATGTCTTCGTTGTCTGGGCGAAGTCGGAAGCTCATAACCGCCAGATCCGCGGTTTCATCCTCGAAAAGGGCATGAAAGGCCTGTCGGCGCCGAAGATCGGCGGCAAGCTGTCGCTGCGTGCCTCGATCACCGGCGAGATCGTGATGGACGGCGTCGAGATCGGCGAGGACGCCCTGCTGCCGAATGTTTCGGGTCTCAAGGGGCCGTTCGGCTGCCTGAACCGCGCCCGTTATGGCATTTCCTGGGGCGTGCTCGGCGCTGCCGAGGATTGCTGGTTGCGTTCGCGGCAATATGGACTGGACCGCGTTCAATTTGGCAAACCGCTGGCTGGCGCTCAACTCTTCCAGAGGAGGCTGGCGGACATGCAGACGGAGATTGCACTGGGGCTGCAGGCTTCACTCCGCGTAGGGCGCCTGATGGACGAGCACAAGTTCGCGCCGGAAATGATTTCTATCGTCAAGCGCAACAACTGCGGCAAGGCGCTCGATATCGCCAGGCAAGCCCGTGACATGCACGGCGGCAACGGCATCCAGATCGAATACCACGTCATGCGCCATTCCCAGAACCTTGAAACGGTCAACACCTATGAGGGCACGCATGATGTCCACGCACTGATCCTCGGCCGCGCCCAGACCGGTATTCAGGCGTTCTTCTGATGGGCGGTCCGAACAGTGCACCGCTTGCCGGCCTGAAAGTCGTCGAACTTGCCCGCATCCTTGCCGGTCCCTGGATCGGCCAGACACTCGCCGATCTCGGCGCCGAGGTTATCAAGGTGGAAAGCCCGCAGGGCGACGACACCCGCAGTTGGGGGCCACCCTTTATCGAACGCCCGGACGGTAAGGGCGGCGCTGAGAAGGTGGCGGCGTATTTTCATGCGGCAAACCGAGGCAAGTCGTCGGTCATTTGTGACTTCGGCGATCCCGAGGGTCTTGAGCGCGTCAAAGCATTGATCGCAGAAGCTGACGTTGTGATTGAGAACTTCAAAGTTGCCGGGCTGCAAAAATTCGGTCTCGATTATGAAAGCATCGCCGCGATCAATCCGCGGATCGTCTACGCTTCGGTGACCGGTTTCGGTCAGACAGGCCCGCGCGCCCGTCAGCCAGGATACGATTTCCTCATACAGGGTATGTGCGGAATTATGGACCTGACCGGTGAGCCAGACGGTGAACCGCAGAAAGTCGGCGTCGCCTGGATCGACGTCTTTACCGGACTTTACGGCGTCATCGGCATTCAGGCAGCGCTTGCCGAGCGCGACCGCTCCGGCGTTGGCCAGCATGTCGATCTGGCGCTCTTCGACGTCGGAGTTTCCGTCCTTGCCAACCAGGCCATGAATTATCTCGCAACCGGCAACGTGCCTCACCGTATGGGAAACGCTCATCCGAATATCGTGCCCTATCAGGTTTTCCCGGCCTTCGACGGTCATCTCATTATCGCTTGTGGCAACGATCGGCAGTTCGCATCCCTTTGCGACCTGCTGGATCTCGCTGCGCTCGCCGGAGACCCGGCCTACGCCACCAATCCCGCACGAGTGGAAAACCGCGAGAAGCTTTGCGCGATAATTGCGGAAAAGACGCGACTTCGGCCGAAAGCAGAACTGATCGCCGCACTTGAAGGGGCGGGTGTTCCGGGAGGACCGATCAATAGCGTCGCCGAGGCGATCGACGATCCGCAGATCAAGGCGCGCCGGCTTAAGATCGCTCCGGAAGGCTTGTCCGGCCTGAGAACGCCGATCGGCTTGTCGCGCAGCCTCCTCACGCTCGACAGTGCCTCGCCGCTTTTGGGTGCTGGACGCTGGAGCTTTTCTTCCGAAGAGTCGAGGGTAGACACGAAATGACGATCGAAACCATCGGAGTGCTCGGCGCCGGGCAGATGGGCAGCGGTATCGCTCATGTGCTTGCAATTGCGGGATTCGAGGTCTCGCTGATGGACGTCGACGCGGATCGGCTCGTCGCCGCGGTCGCCAAAATTAGCGAGGATATGGACCGGCAGGTGGCACGGGGAACGATCGCGGCCGAGGCAATGTTGAGCGCCGTTGGACGCCTCAGGACGACCGTAAACCTGCCCGAACTTGGCACGCTCGATCTGATCATCGAGACGGCGGCGGAGAGCGAGCCGGTCAAGCTGAAATTATTCGACGATCTCCGACCTCACCTGAAGCCGGAAGCGATCCTCACCTCAAACACGTCTTCGCTCTCGATCACCCGTCTAGCCGGACGGACTCGAAAGCCCGAGCAGTTTATGGGCCTCCACTTCATGAATCCGGTTCCGGTCATGCAGCTCGTCGAGCTCATTCGTGGAATCGTGACCAGCAACGAGACTTTCGAGGCTGTCCGCGCCGTCGTACAACGACTCGGCAAAACCGCAGTCGTTGCGGAGGATTACCCCGCCTTTATCGTGAACCGGATTCTGGTCCCGATGATCAACGAAGCCGTTTATACGCTTTACGAGGGTGTCGGTTCGGTTTTCGACATCGATCAGAGCATGAAGCTTGGCGCGAATCATCCGATGGGACCGCTGGAACTGGCTGATTTCATCGGCCTCGATACCTGCCTCGCCATCATGAACGTTCTGCATGAAGGCCTGGCGGACAGCAAGTACCGCCCATGTCCACTGTTGGTGAAATATGTCGAAGCGGGATGGCTAGGACGCAAAGTCGCCAGAGGCTTTTATGATTATTGCGGCGATACGCCGGTTCCGAGCCGCTGATCAGGAGTGCTGCACATGAAGATTCTCGTTCCCGTGAAGCGGGTAGTTGATTACAACGTGAAGATCCGGGTGAAGCCGGATGGTTCGGGCGTCGAGCTTGCGAATGTGAAGATGTCGATGAACCCGTTCGACGAGATTTCGGTCGAAGAAGCGCTGCGGCTGAAGGAGGCCGGCAAGGCCGAGGAAGTGGTGGTGGTGTCGATCGGACCGGCCAAGGCCGAGGAGACATTGCGCACCGCCCTTGCCATGGGCGCGGATCGCGCCATCCTGGTCGAGACCGAAGATCAGGTCGAGCCGCTGGCCGTCGCCAAGATCCTCAAAGGTGTTGCCGATGCCGAACAGCCGGGCCTGATCATCGTCGGCAAGCAGGCGATCGATGATGACTCGAACCAGACCGGCCAGATGCTGGCGGCCCTCTTGGGTTCGGCGCAGGCGACCTTCGCCTCGAAGATCGAGATCGGCGAGGGAAAAGCCAAGGTGACCCGCGAGGTCGATGGCGGCCTGCAGACGATCGAGGTCAAGCTGCCGGCGGTGGTGACCACGGATCTTCGCCTCAACGAGCCGCGTTACGCCTCGCTGCCGAACATCATGAAGGCGAAGAAGAAGCCGCTCGACAAGAAGGCGCCTGCCGATTTCGGCGTCGATACGACACCGCGGCTGAAGGTGCTGAAGACCGAAGAGCCGTCCGGCCGCAAGGCAGGCGTCAAGGTCAAGTCGGTCGCCGAACTGGTCGAGAAGCTGAAGACCGAAGCCGGCGTGCTCTGAGGATAGAAAGGGAGAACTTCACCATGGCCATTCTTCTTCTGGCTGACCACGACAATGCCCATCTTTCCGACCAGACCGCCAAGGCGCTGACGGCGGCCACTCAGATCGGCGGCGATATCCATGTGCTGGTGGCCGGCAAAGCCGCCAAGGCTGCGGCCGATGCCGCCGCCAAGCTTGCCGGCGTCTCCAAGGTGCTGCTGGCCGAAAGCGACGAGCTTGCCAACAATCTCGCCGAACCGCTTGCCGATCTCATCGTCTCGCTGGCGGCAGGTTATGACACCATCCTGACGGCTGCTACCTCGGTCGGCAAGAACGTCATGCCGCGTGTCGCAGCTCTCCTCGATGTCGCCCAGGTCTCGGAAATCATCGAGGTGGTTTCGTCCAACACCTTCAAGCGGCCGATCTATGCCGGCAATGCCATCCAGACGGTGCAGGCAAGCGATGCCAAGAAGGTGATCACCGTGCGCACCGCCTCCTTCGCTTCCGCCGCAGAAGACGGTTCGGCCACTGTCGAGGCAATCCCGGCGGTCGCCAATCCCGGTCTTTCGAGCTTCGTCGCCGATGCGCTGTCGACCTCCGATCGTCCGGAACTGACCTCGGCCAAGATCATCATCTCGGGCGGACGCGCACTCGGTTCGGCGGAGAAGTTCAAGGAAGTCATTCTGCCGGTTGCCGACAAGCTCGGGGCGGCCGTTGGCGCCTCCCGCGCTGCCGTCGATGCCGGCTACGCGCCGAACGACTGGCAGGTCGGCCAGACCGGCAAGGTGGTGGCACCGCAGCTTTACATCGCCTGCGGCATATCAGGCGCCATCCAGCATCTCGCCGGCATGAAGGACTCGAAGGTCATCGTCGCCATCAACAAGGACGAGGAGGCACCGATCTTCCAGATCGCCGACTACGGCCTCGTCGCCGATCTCTTCGAGGCACTGCCGGAACTCGAAGAGGCGCTGTGAAGATTGATATCTGTTTCCGATCTAGCATGCCCGTTGTGAGGGCGCGCTCAAACGACGAAGCCAGATGCCGCAATGGGGCGGCGCTCCGCATAGCCAAGAAGATGACTGTGCCTCAGAGCGACGATGGTGAAGCGGGTCCGATGATTTCGGCCCCAAGCATCAAGCGGGGGACAAGCGGGGACTATGTTGTGGGAATTGATGCGTCGCTGGCACGGCTCTGAACTCGGGTTAACGTTTCTTCCCTGAACGGTTTGGGTGTGATTCAAGAGTGTCGGTGATTTGGAGGCCGACATGTTTGAAGACGATCGCCCGCGGCTGCGGGTTTTGCTGGACCATTTTAGTCTCGTTGAGGATGAGCGGGAGCAATGGCGGGTCGCCCATCCGTTACCCGAGGTGCTTCTTCTGGTCGTTTGCGGGACGATCGGCGCATGCGACGATTTTGACGAGGTCGTCGAATGGGGAGAGGATAACCTGGCGTTTTTACGTCGGTTTCTTCCCTATCACCATGGCATACCGGGTTCGCGCTGGCTGCGCATTCTGCTCAACCGGATCGATCCGGACCTGTTTTCGAACTGCTTCATATCCTGGGCGGCGACGCTTCGACCCGATGCTCCGGCGCTGGTGGCGATTGACGGAAAGACCTCGCGCGGCAGTCATGACCGGGCCAACGGCCGGGCGGCGCTGCATCTCGTCTCGGCTTTCGCCACCCGTGAACGGCTGGTTCTTGGACAAGAGGCAGTGGCAACGACAAGCTGTGAGCAGGACACCATCCCCTTGCTGCTGGAACGGTTGGCCGAAAAGGATCGCCTGAAAGGCGCGCTCGTGACCATCGACGCCATTGCCTGCAATGCCAAAACCGCCCAGGCGGTGCTCGATGCAGGCGCTGATTACCTCCTGGCGGCCAAGGCCAATCAGCCCGGCCTGATGGGTGAGATCGAGCGCTTCTTTGCCGACGCTCCGGCAAACCTCACCTCAACCGTGACCGAAGTCGACAAGGGCCATGGCCGGGTCGAAGAGCGGCGGGTCACCGTCTCCACTCAAATCGACTGGCTCTCCGGCGACAGGCGCTTTCCCGGCGAATACCGCTTCCCGTCCATCGCCACCATCGTCAAGGTGCAAGCACAAGTCTATGAAAAGTCCAGGCAAAGCAGCCAGGTCCGCTTCTATATCTCCTCGCGGTCGATGACCGCGCTCCAGTTCGCCGAGGCCATACGTGGCCATTGGGCCATCGAGAACTCCCTCCATTGGGTACTCGACGTCACCTTCAACGAGGATGCCGCCCGATCTCGAACCGGGCATGGACCAGCCAACATGGCCGTCGTCCGACACTTCGCCATCAACATGGTTCGAAGCCATAACGACAAGCGCAGTATCAAACTCAGACGAAACAAAGCAGGCAGAAACCCACAATACATGGCCGAAATCATCCGAGCATGACTGTTAACCCGGATTCAGCGCCGTGGCGTCGCTGGTGGCTCTATAAACATCAATGTCGAAATATGACATGGGCAAGAGACACTCGCTGGGTTCTGACACCATCGTACATTCAGGATGACAGTGAGCGCGACGAACAGCCCACTGCTTTCGGCGTTGACGGGATCGCAATAGCACTTTCTTTTAGAACTTCTGCTTTGCCCGCTTCGGCATAAAATAGGTTCGGATATTGACGAGTGCTTCGGCGACGGCAGCAGCATCCTGGTGGGTCGCTTTCCGTTTTGTCTCGCCGAGCTTGCGGATCGGCGCGATGATATCCCCAGTGACGGCATGACCTCGAAGGACAGGCTGCCAAAGCCTCGGCGCGTATCCTGTTCCGAGGAGAAAGCAGATGTCCCAATCGAATGGATCAAGGGTCTGATCATCGATCCTGGTGAACCTGGGCCGGTGGTCTTTCGGTCTCTCGGAAAGGCTTGCAGATATCCGATTATACTCCGCCACGATCGTCTGCACGGCCCGATGTTCGGTTGTTTCCATTGGCAGGTTCAGGGCATCCGGGCCGGTCAGTTCCGGGATCCATTGGCGTGGGTCGATGAACTTCGGGCCGATGATGAGGGCCGTAAGATAGCCATCGAGACTGCTCATTGACCAGATAGGCGATGGCGGACGACGTCTCCTGATAAAGGCTTCGAATGCGTCGTCATCGAGCTTCGGTCGCGGCGTCATCTCCTGGCTGTTCTGTGTCATGCCGCTTGTCGCTCCTGCTGTGTCATCGCTTCGCGCTCGGCGTTCCAGGCCCAAGGCAAAAGGCTCTCCATCTCGTTGGCTTTGACTTTGCCGGAGATGATGCGTTCCAGCACATCGGCAAGCCAGGCGTCGGGGTCCACGCCGTTAAGCTTTGCCGTGTTCACGAGCGATGCCAGGACCGCGAAGGTCTGGCCACCCCGCTCGTTGCCCACGAATAATGAGTTCTTTCTCGTCAGAGCCACGGATTTCATTGAACGCTCGACTACGTTGGAGTCCACCTCGATCCGGCCATCATCGAGGAAGGCTGTCAGGCCGCCCCAGTGGTTGAGCATGTAAGTGACTGCCTTGCCAAGTGCTGATTTCGACGACACCTCGTCGCTCAGTTCGGTGAGATGGACCTTCAGCTCCCTCATGATGGGAGCCGCCTCACGACGCCTGCCGCTAAGCCGGGTATCTTCATCTTCCCCTCGTAGTTTTGCTTCGATGCGATAGATTTCTGCAATCCTGGCAAGGATCGACAAGGCCTCCGAAGAGCCGGTCAGTTTGACGACATCAACGAACTTTCGCCGTGCATGGGCGAGGCAGAAGGCCAGCCGCATGGGGGCAACGTTGCTCTTGCCGCGTCGTTTGACCATGGTTTTATAGGCTTGGTATCCATCAACCTGAAGCACGCCGGCAAACGACGACAATTGCCCCTCGATCTCGCGCGCACTGCGGCTTTCGGCAAAGATATAAGCAACCGCCGGCGGCGCCGGACCATTCCAGGGGCGGTCGTCAACCGCTTGCGCCCATAACTGGCAGACCTTGGTTCGCTTGCGTCCTGGATCGAGGCGCGGAAGCGGCGTCTCGTCACAGAACACCCTCGGCTGCGAGCGGATGAAGGCGGTCAGCGCATCGTAGAGGAGCTCAAGCCACCAGGCGACACGCGTGACCCATGCCCCGAGCGTACCGCGATCAATGATGACGCCGCAGGAGGCCAGCATTTGCGCCTGTCTGTTGAGCGGGAGATGCCAGGCAAACTTCGAAACAGCGACATGCGCGGCAAACGCCGTGGTCACCATGCCACCGTCCATCACGCGTGCCGGTGCGGACGCCTGCACAACAACACTTTCGCAGGCCCGGCATGCATAGCGTGGCCGGATCGTCCGTTTCACCCGGACAACCGCAGGCACGATGTCGAGCGCCTCGCTGACATCAGTGCCGATGCAATGAAGTTCGAACGAACAGCAGGGGCAAGTCTTGCTCTCTGGTTCGATGACCTCGTCATACCGCGGAAGGTGCTTGGGCAAGCGGCCGATATTGCGCGCTGGCGATCGCCGTGCCTGCATTTTGTCTTCAATGACCGGCACGACATCGTCATTGGCAGCAACGGGAATGTCGCTTAGATCGCCAAGATCGAGCATTGCCTGCGTCGGATCGAGCACTGTCATCTTCTCCGATTTCGTCCCGAAGAGCTGGCGCTCAAGGAAGACCACGCGCGCCTTAAGGTCGGCATTCTCTTCGTTGAGCGAGAGAATGATCCGGGTCAATTGCGCAGTGTCCTGGGGCAAGGGATCGGGTCGAAGCGGCATGACGGACCCTACCACATGAGCCTGAATCTTCAAGCAAAACCAATAGGATCAACCAACTTTCAAGGGCCGCTTCACTGGGTTCTGCTTCACCCTTGTCCAGTCAATACCGGCAACCAAAAGTGAGAACTCTTCGCGCGTCATCTGCATGGCGCCATCGCGGATCGGTGGCCAAACGAACTTGCCTGCCTCCAACCACTTCGTCGCTAAAATCATGCCTGATCCGTCCCAGTAAATGCAACGAAGCCGATCAAGACGCTTGGCGCGGAACACGAACACGTCGCCGCAATAGGGTTATGTGGCGCGCCACATAACCCTTTTTATGCATCGGGTGAGATTTTGTGGCGGAGCCGTCATGGCGCCAGCCGGGGACTGCCAAATCTGGCATCTTCCGCCACATAATGTTTTAGCTTAGATGCTGTTCAGCAGTTGCAGAACGGCATCGGTGGGCCGGAAGCGCGTCCCGTAATCGCCCTTGATGCCCGCCTTTTCGAGTCCGTTACGCATCATCTCGACATCCGCGGCGGCATAGCGGTGGGTGGTGGCGACCTGTGCGTGCCCGAGCCAGGCTTGAATCGTCAAAAGATCCACGCCGGACTGGAGAAGCTTCATGGCAAGGGAGTGCCGGAAGATGTGTGGCGATATGGGCTTTTCGGCCAAATCCGGCCTTGTGGCCACTGCCTTGGCCGCCGCTCGTCGTACGATGTGGGTCGCCCCGAAGCGCGTCAGGCGCTCATTGTGGGCACCGATAAAGATCGGTCGTGGTTCGTGGTTGGTGATTCCGCGCTCGCGCAACAAGGCCGCCAGCGCTCTCGCCAGATCCTGAGGAACGGGGATGACGCGATCTCTGCGCCCCTTACCGTGCAATAGCACCTGCGAGTGCGGGCGTCCCAACTGAAGGTCGTCAGCATTGACACCGATGGCTTCGGAGACCCGCGCGCCGGTCCGCGCCAGGAACAGCAGAAACGCGCGGTCGCGCCGACCACGGGGCGTCCTCTGATCGGGCGCCGCAATGACGGTGTCCACTTCTGCGTCGGTGAGATGGTGCGTCACCTCAATGTGCGCGCGTTTTGTGGGAATCGTCAGCACGCGTTGCGCGACACCAAAGGACGCCGGGTCGGCGGCTGCCACATGGTGGAAGAAAGATCGTATCGCAGCTAGTCGGGCATTACGCGTGGCGACGGTGTTGTTCCGCTTCTCCTCGAGTTCGTCGAGAAATGCGAGAACGAGGTCTCGATCGAGATCTTCGAGCACCAACGCCGCCGGCCTCTTCCGCAACCTGGCGGCGGCAAAGAGGATCAGCATGCGCAAGGCGTCGCGATAGCTCGCGACAGTCGCGGGAGTGGCGTTGCGCTGCTTGGTTAGGCGCCGGCGAAAGTAGGATTCCAGGAGCGGCGCCAGGAGCAGATGTTCGCTCATGCTGCACCTCCATCGAGGAAAGCGCGGTCCGCCGCAATGGCGAGAAGATCCGCCGAACCAGTGAGGTAGTAAGCGGTATCGCTGTAGCTGGCGTGGCCGAGATAGGTGGCGAGCAACGGGAGCAACGCCTGAACGTCTGCGCGCTGTTGATGCCAGAAGCTGAGGCGGGTCACGGCGAACCGGTGCCTGAGATCGTGCGGCCTTAAGGGCTTACCGCCATCAAGGCCGGAGAGCTTACGCACCTCGGCAAAACCGTTTTGCAGGCCGGTCGCTGAGAGGCGGTTGCCACGAGAGCTGAGGAAGAAGCCCTGGTCCTTGGGCGTGGGAAAAGCGGCGTCACGCTCACTGGCGTAGTGGCGAAGGGCAGCCTGGGTCGTCGTGTGAACTGGAACGAGACGGTCCTTGCGGAACTTCGTCTTCCGAACGAGAAGAACCCCGTTGGTCAGATCGACGTCGGAACGATCAAGCCTTACCACTTCGCCAGATCGCAGTCCCGAGCTTGCCAACAATCCGATTAGCGTTGCCATCGTCCGCCCCCTGAGAGGGATGCTTGGCGAAATGCGCGCACATGCGTCGATGAGCGACGCCAACTCTGACTCGCTGAGGATCCGCGGCGGCGGAATTGCCCTGGATCTGGGAAAGACCCTACGCTCCAAGCTCTCGGTTTGGGCGTCATAGACGGCGAGATACTCGTAGAATCTGCGGAGCACGCCGTGACGAGTGGTGCGGCTGTTGGCGGCCCCGCCGAACGATAGGACGAAGTCCAGCGCCATCGTCCGGGTGGCGGGCGCGTCGATTTGAGTGCGTTCAACGTAGCGGACAAAAGCGCGCAACGTACCAGCTTGCTTACTGAAGGCATAGCCGAGCGAGTGGCGCAGTTCGATGTAACGCTCAACCTTCTCGCCGAGGAATCGGGCAAAGGCGGTCATGCGGCGCCTCCCGGAAAGGGGAGTGCGACCTCGGCGAGTTGCGAGGCCGCAACCTTCACGTACAACGCCGTTGTGTTGATGCTCCGGTGGCCAAGAAGATCGGCGACCTCGTTGATTGGCCTTTGCTGCCTGACGAGCTGGGTGGCAAGGCTGTGGCGCAGGAGATGCGCACCTGCGACTCGCCCAAGTTCGACCCCGCCATGCCGCAACCGCTTCCGCACGATCCTCGAAACAGGCGACGCGCACTTGAACGGCCCCAGCGGCGGCGTGAAGGACAGGAACAGATACGGACTATCCACCTTCGGTCGAGCGCGCAGGATGTAATCGGCGAGTGCGGCGCCGGTCTCCTCTAGGAGTGGCACCACCCGATCACGCTTGCCCTTGGTGCGCCGGACAAAAACCTCGCCAGTACGCCAGTCGATATCCTTCAGCCGAATGGCGCGTAACTCGCCGTTGCGAATGCCCGTAGTGGCGAGCAGCAGCAGGACGGCTCGATCGCGGATGTCGACCGGCGTCGTTGCGCCGATCGCATCGATCGCCTGCCGAACGTCATCCCATGCAAGGCGTGGCGGCAAATGTGCCAAACGCCAAGAGGGCGTCCTTGGGACAACGCCGGCGAGATCTTGGCGATGGTAGCCAGCCCAATACAAAAACCGAAGAAATGTTCGAGTGTGAGCAGTCGCTGCCGTGCGGCTGCCGGAGGTCGCCGATAGCGACAGCCGATGCTCGACAGCAGCAAGGACCTGCTCAGCCGTCAACGGCTCGAGGTCCTGGCCGAGATGGTGATGGCGGAACCAATCCAGAAAGCGGCGGCCGCCCAGAAGAACGCCTCGCGGCAAACTGGCTAAAGCGCGCAATCCGGCTCAGGTAAATCTTGGCAGACGCTCGCTTATAACCGAGCGTGAAAAAATGCTCCGCGAAGCGATCCATCTCGCCGCCGAGCGCACCGCTACGCAGACGCTTGAGTACCCCACGATACGAAAAATAGAAGTCGAGCATATTGCCCCTCCAGTATTGCGGCGCAGGGGGATCCCGCGCCCGTCAGAGAGGCATGAAATATTATGTGGCGGAGAATTCTAGATTTGGCAGTCCCCGGCTGGCGCCGTAATGGCTCCGCCACAAAATCTCACCCGATGCATAAATATGGATCGGCCGCAAGGGCTGACGCCACCAACGCCACCAGGCCATTCATGCCGCGCCGGAAGTCGACAGGTCGCGTCGCAACCATGATCTTCACACCGCTTGGTGAAAGTCCGATCACCGGCGCCCTCGCAACACCGCCACCATCGCCTGCGCCAACTCGGGCGCCACCGAGCCGATAACCGTCATGCGTGCGCCCGCAATTTCGATCTCAATTCGGCCAGCAAGAACCTCCGAGGCATTCGATGGCGAGCCTTCGTGTCGTGCGCCATCCCCAACCACTGTCACCGGCACGAACACGGCAGACGGCAAACTGGCCTTTGCCGACCGTTGAGAGGTTAGTCCGGCATCCCGTCGCCACACATTCAGCAAGCCGCGATTGACGCCCCAGCGCCGGGCAACGGCCGAGATGTTCACGTCAGGTTCTGCGCTTTCCGCAAGGATCTGCGCCTTCTCCTCGTCAGTCCAATTCCGCCGCTGGCGCCGACCGGTGATCACCTCGATCCGGCGATACTTTCCCTCATGCCTGGCTTCATGCATGCCTTCATCCATGACTTCAAGCATGGCATCAACGCGATCTCCAACCATTCCATTCCGCTCCTATCGATGAAGGAGCTTATCTCACGGCCTCATTCACAAAAGAAAAGGTGGGTTGTTCGTCGCGCTCACGGATGACAGTAGTTTGCCACAGCAATATTAGACGTCGTCGCACGTCCTCTCAGAAAAAATTTACAAAATCTTCGCGTTCGCAGATTGCTCGGCAATGATACGTTCACCCGCAAATCCGCGGAGAGGCGTGCGTAAAAACTGATGGAAATTCATCCTCAGCTCGCCTGAAAGCACGCCACATGGAGGTTGACGCCAATGAAAGGAAGAACACTCATCTTAATTGAAGGTTCACGGGCTAATGGCCCGCTGTACGTCCAAGCGGCTCAGCGGCTTGGTCTCCATCTTATTACTCTGTCTGCAGATCCAGCTCAGTACGACTATCTTGGCGCGAACGAGGTTCAGACAATCTGTGTCGATACAGACGATCTCGATGCGTTAATCCGCGAATGCTACCAGTTAAGCACGACTTATGAGATTGCTGGCATTACCGGGTTTCCAAGCCCGAGCGAGACAGTCTATGCAACAGTTGCCCGACTCTGTCGACACTTCACTCTACCTGGACCGGACCCCGCATCGATTGATCGATGCTGCGACAAATTTGTGCAACGCCAAGTACTCGCGGAATACGGAGTTCCAGTACCTGCTTACCGCTTGGCAACAGATGCAATGGAGGTGGAATGCTCAGCGGAGAAGATTGGTCTGCCGGTGATACTAAAGCCAACCGCAGGCCTCGGCGGCAGCGGTGTCCGATTGTGCCGGGATGCCAAAGAGTTAGCTCAACATACGAGCCATCTGCTCGACGGAGATCACCCGTGGCAATCTTCGCCGAAGATACTCGTCGAAGAATTCGCACAAGGCCCGTACTACGGCGCTAATACAATGGGAAACCAAGTCATTGCAATTGGTACCGCTGACTTCGGCCCCCCGCCACATTTCGTCTTTCGTGAATACACCTTTCCTGCCCCGCTGACTGAAACCGAACTTCAACGCATCATCGATGTTTCACTTAGCTGCTTGCGAGCTCTCGGTCTTGGATGGGGACCGGCAAACATTGAATTCCGATGGACGAACGATGGCCCAGTTGTCATTGAAGTTAATCCCCGCCTTCCGACCGGGGAAGCTAGACTGGTTCAACTGGCGTACGGCGTTGATTTGATCACGGCGCACATCAATCTTGTCATCGGCCAACAAATTTGTGACTTGCGAGCAAAGCATTCGCACATAGCAGCAGTGAGGAGCCTGCTTCCGGAGGGCGATGGCATCCTCGATTGGATCAGTGGTGACAATCGCGCGGCTGCTGTACCGGGTGTCAACGAGGTCAAATTTTACGTTACACCAAAGGCACAAATCGTCAGAAGAGGTGATTATTTAGACTCGATTGGACATGTCATCGCATGTTCGTCAAGTCGTTCTCAGACAGAAATGATGCTGGAGCGTGCCGTTAATCTGATCAGGTGGTCAATCGCACCATTTCCGTCCCTTTGCGAACCGGACGAAATATCGACCTCAATCTCCGGGGCGAAGGAGGCGCCTCGCGAAGGATGATCTAAATAAGAGTTTGCAAGGCCTTCTTCTGGGAGCTTCGTATTCCTTTTGCTAGTGCCCTCTTGTCAGATGGCAGGCTTGCCAACAAACAGTCATGTCTTGGACAACAGCGCGAACGATGCTGAAGGATACAGCATCACAGATCCGTTCAGTTAACTGCAGCGCCGATGCTTCTGTCCTCGCTTGACCATTTACGTTCTTGGGAGCGAGCGACTCATATGGGAAGATCGGGTCAAGAACTCCATCGCATGTTTTCTTCGGTCGCTCTTTCGGCATCCAAGGCTGAGCCTGTTCGCGTGAACGGGCCTGTTTCCATTGCCGGTTCAAACTCACATTCGGTCGCCGCGCCGAGCGGCTGCACCATCATTCCGCTTGCGTTGCGGCAAAGGCTCGGGAGGACGAGACCATTCTTAGTAGCGGCGTTTGAAGCCATGTCGCGATCGGGCGAGTCGCGGAGGGACTTCACCCTCCGCGCTCTCAGAACCGTGCGTGAAACTGTCGCTTCACACGGCTCCCATCAGACGAACTTACCGGTTATTCCGAGCTGCCAATGCACGAAAAGCTTCGTTCGACTTTGGGCAAGGCGTTGTAGAAATTTCCCTGCTTGGGTCGAACGGGCATAGCGCTTGAACTTCCTTCTCACCCACACGCACAGCGTCTGATTGACGTAACGCCGCAAGGCATCCAGCGCCGATGGCGTAAACCGCCCGTAATACGCAATCCACCCCCGGAGGAGCGGATTGATCTCGCGAGCAATGTCGGCCAGCGACACATGCGTTTTCTGTCGGAGTTTCAAGTCCCGGATCGTCGCCCGCATGTGGTTCAGCGCCGAGGGAGCAACCCCCGGCGTAAATCGGCAGAACAGTCGCCCATTTTGCGGATTTCTCACCACTCGCGGTCGAAAACAGTATCCGAGAAAGTCAAAGCTGACGTTCGGATACGTTCCCCTGCGTTTGGGGTCTTTGCAGTAACCGATCTTGGTTTTGGTGGGATGCATTTCCAGCTGGCATTCCGCCAGCCTTGCTTGAAGGGCAGCCTTGACGGCCTCCGCTTCCTGTTCGGTCCGGCAGTGCACCAGACCGTCATCCGCATACCGGCACCATGGGAGGTCGGGGTATGTCCGGTTAGAGATCAAATGCGTAGTGCAGGAACAGATTTGAAAGAATCGGACTGACCACACCCCCTTGCGGGGTACCGCGATCCGCCCTATCCTTTGTCCATCCTGTTCCAAGGGCGCCGTCAGCCATCTTTCGATATAGAGCAACGCCCCTTGACCCTTGACATGCTTGTGGACCGCCTTGAGCAAGAGATCGTGCGCCAAGTTGTCATTTAGGCCCTTGATATCAAACTCTAAAACCCAATCATATTTCCAGCACCGCTGACGCGTGATCCCTACCGCGTCCAGAGCAGATTTGCCCGGTCGGTAGCCGTAGGAATCTGGCCGGAAGATCTGATCAAGTTCCGGTTCAATGAGCCGTTTGACCACCATTTGCGCGATCCTATCGCTCACGGTGGGCACACCCAAAATCCGCTGGCCCCCAGTCTTTTTGGGAATGGGGACGGCACGGACCGGTGGCGGAAAGTAGCTTCCCGAACTCATCCCGTTCCAGATCTTGTAGAGATTACCCTTCAAGTCGGCTTCGAACTGCTCGATCGTCTGCCCATCCACTCCGGCCGCACCACCATTGGATTTGACCGCTTTATAAGCTTCGTACACCAGCCGCTTATCGATCCTAAACGGCTTGTCTGTCGTATCCGCCGACGTCATCCTGTCTCCAGTTGTTTCGAAAATACGACCACCTGATCCGAGCCCTTTGCTCCAGCTCCATTAAAGCGCCTTCATCACTACTACGGGTCGGTTCGCCCCAACTTCCTGTATCTGTACTCTCGCCTCACGGTGATGTGCCGCTTGTGCTTCTCCCTTGGCATCAGAAAGCTGGTTCCTGCAGTTCCGCGCAAAAGCCTGTGACCGACTCACGCCCTCTCACCGCCGACCGCCGTCCGCCCGATAATCAGGCTCCTGACGGACTTGTCTCAGAGGAACGAACCGCCCCTGATTTTGACGGTATCTGACCAGTTTACGACGAGTCTTCGAGGGTTCACGTTTGTTCGTCTTTCGGACACGCACCTGCTCATGGTCATGCCATGAGCTTTTGATCCGACGCTCACCACCACGGCTCTTTACCGCAGCAAGCAGCTCGGACTGGTTTGGAACCTGCTCCTGAAAGCCGATCCCGAGGGGCCCACCCTCATCTTTCACGCAGCTTGTCCACACGTTAGTTGTTCATGTTGAACTCCCTTCATGTGTGCCTGCAGCACACGTTCGTCCCCCCTGGATCCGCCAGGATTGATCGCTCCTGGAAGATTACAGCGTAAACTCATAAAATTTCTTGGCATTTATCGACCGCCGTGATTCAAGGCTTCGAAATAGGGAAGCATTTGATGACGGTCGTCGCTACGAACTGACTGACCACGAATGGTCGATTATATCGCCGTTGTTACCCAACAAGCCACGCGGCGTTGCCCGCGTTGATGATCGGCGGGTACTGAATGGCATCCTCTGGCGGTTTCGAACGGGCTCGCCTTGGGCGGAAGTTCCGGAACGCTATGGCCCGCCGACGACCTGTTACAACCGCTTCGTCCGCTGGCGCAAAGCCGGGGTATGGGATCGGCTTCTTGAAGCGGTGTCCAAGGCCTACGATGGCGACATCGTCATGATCGACTCGACCTGTGTCCGCGTTCACCAGCACGCGGACACGGGAAAAAAGGGATGGAGACGATGGTGGCATGGGACGTTCCCGCGGCGGCCTTACGAGCAAAATCCATGCGCTCGTCGATGCCGAAGGTCGCCCGGTCAATCTGCGTCTGACTGGTGGACAGATCGCCGATTGTGCCGAAGCCGACGCGCTGACGGATGAGCTTGGCGAGGGGGACATCCTGCTGGCCGACAAGGGTTATGACACGAATGCCATACGGGCTAAGGCCGCCGAGAGAAAGGCCTGGGCCAACATCCCGCCGAAGAGTAATCGCAAGGGCTCTTTGTATTTTCGCGCTGGGTCTATCGGCAACGTAATCTCGTGGAACGGTTCTTCAACAGGATCAAGCAGTTCCGAGGCATCGCAACCCGATATGACAAGCACCCGGAAAACTACCTCGCCGCCGTAAAGCTCGTCGCAACAAGAATATGGTGCCAGAGTTTATGAGTCGACGCCGTAGAGAATTTGGCTTGCTGCGGTCATTCTCTTCTTTCGAAACGGACCGTCGTGTTCGCCTTATCGGATGTCCGCCACGTCCTCGCGTGTCACTTCATTTTCGTAATTGTTGCCGAAATTTGTGCGCACGTAGTTAACGACGGCAGCAACTTGGTCATCGCTCATCATATGACCGATAGGTGGCATGCCTGTATGCCCGTGGAGCACCAAGTAAACTGGGTAATCCCCGACCACTAGATTCTGATTTTGAGTAAGGGCCGGATATTTGCCTGCCCCCATCGCACCTTCCCCATGGTTCATATGACAAGCGGCACAGACGTTCGCATACAGCGCTTCCCCGCTTTGTTCACTGAAGTTCTCACCGTCGCTCAACATTACTTGGGCTCCGACGGGGACAGCGAGCGCCATCGTCAAGATTGAAACAACAACGGAGCCTAGAGGCCCTTTGGAGTTTTTCGCCATCGGAAAAAACCTTCAATTGGTCGCAACGTATTATCAGCCAGCCATGATGCGCTTATGAAGCCTTGTGATTGCGTCTAGTGAGGAGAGAATCGCCCCCTCCATCCAGGCCGGGACTTGGGATGCATGCTCGCCGGCGATTACTACGCGACCGTCGATCTTGCAAAGATTATTGAAGTGTTCCCTGCGGGTGTCTTCCGTCCAGTCCCCGGCGCAGCCAAGTGTAAACGGGGAGCGATGCCAGGCCCAGGAAACGCCATTTTCGAACTCCTCTTTGTATTGAGGATGGATCCGCGCACCGTATTCGACAACCCGCTTCACGCGTTCCTCGGGAGCCATTGACGTGAACTCATAGGAATTCGGCCCATTCCAAGTGTAACAGCCCAGCAGAACGCCCTTTCCCTTCGTATTGAAGTCACTGCTTGGATAAGAAATCTGCCGGATCGGCAGATTGGTGTAGCTCACGCCCCCGAAAATCAGGTCATCTTCCTCCCAAAAACGACGCTTGAACTGTAGGCCTACCTTCACGGATGATGCATAGGGTACAGCTTTGATCGCTGCGAGCATTTCGGCGCTGACATTGATGTCGATTTGACTGAGGATCGTCAGGGGAATCGTACATACGCACCAGTCGCCGCTCGCCCGCTGTATTGTACCGGGATTCTCGCTGTCTTCGTAATAGGCCGTGACGCGCTTCTCGTCCTGCTCGATCTTTGTCACCTTGGCGTTATAGGTGACGAGGTCGTCCACTTCCTTGCTGAAAGCCTTGCCAATCAGGTCGATGCCGCCACGTGGCTGGAACATGGTTGTTTGGAATTCATAGCGCGCAAAAGCGGCTAGATCGCTCCAAAGGCCCGAACCTAGTATTTCGGAAAGGCTCAGCGGCTTTCCGGACGTTGGCACGACGCTATTTCTCCCCGCGCGATAGGCTTCGACCGAACCGCGAAACTCTCTCACGTGTGTGCTATTCTGGTAGGCATAATTCTCATCCAACGCGCCCCAGGAGCGAAGGGCCTCAAGTAGCATCTCCTGATCTTCCTTAGTGACACTCCCTTCGAGTGCGCCCTTGCGCGTCACCTTACACAGCAGCTCTGATATGTGTCCCCGAATATCGGTCATAACGTAACGCACTCGCTGCGGCTTGCCGCCGCCCCCCCTTGTGGAGTGCAGGAACGCGTTGTGGTTGAGTTGTTGGAAGGGCTCTAGCACCACGCCCAGCCGCTTGCAGTATGCGAGCAAGCCATGGTGATGATACGGAATTCGCCACGGACCAGGATTGATGTAAAGCCCCTCATCAAATTCACAATTCCGGATCTCGCCGCCCAGTTCCTTCACGCTATCGCCGCCGCGTATCGTCCAATTTCGGCCACCTACTCGATTGTTGTATTCCAGTATTTTCACGTTGTAACCGGCCTGACGCAGTTCGAGTGCTGCCGTCATACCCGCCAATCCTGCTCCAAGAATCAAGACGGAAGTGTCCTTCGGAGCGCCTTCCAGCTTTATTGGTCCGTTGTATCTAGACTCACCAGCCAGCCCGAGCGTAGTCATGGCGTGGTACATCGTCATACTGCCTGCAGTCATACCGATTAGCGATAGAAGATTGCGCCGGTTTAAGCCAACTAGCTTATCTTGTGCCATTTTCCGTCCTCTCACTGTCCGTGCCAAAACTGTAAGTTTGCGAAGCCCTTTGAAACTTTTTTTATCCATTCAATCGCTATGCCACCACGGCAACTAGTACCGCTCCTAAGAGATTCTGACTGGTGAGCTAGCGTAGGATTGGCAGCGCCTCAGGTTCTACGAGCAATTGAATGCTTCGCGCTTCTCCAGGCTGGCATTGAATGAGGCCGGCTTTTTCCAGGGTTATCACCATCTGGTGTACAGACGGTGCGGTCACCTCAAAGTGGCGACGCATGTCCGCTTCTGCCGGGGAGCGTTTGAAGATCCTGGTATAGGCATAAATGAAGACCAGGTATCGGCCCTGCAACTGCGTGAACTGTGGCGCTCCGGCAGGAGGCTCCTTGTCTCGTTGCGCGGGCTTATCCCAGGATGACGAAACGGTCCTGGTTTCGACGACGCTTGAATTTCTTAACGACGCGTCTTCGGATGGTTCACTTTCGTTCGTCTTTCGGACACGCACCTGCTCGATCTCGTCCGAACTTTTCATCCGACGCTCACCACCACGGCTCTTTACCGCAGCAGCTCGGACTGGTGAGACCCGCTCCCGAAAACCGATCCCGGAGGGCCAGCCTCCATCATTCACGCAGCTTTACGACACAGTGTCAGTTCATACTGAACTCCTTCCGTGCCTCTGCAGCATACTCTCGTCACAGAATACCCCCGGCTGCGAGCGGATGAAGGCGGTGAGCGCATCGTAGAGAAGCTCCAGCCACCAGGCGACCCACGTGACCCAGGCGCCGAGCGTGCCGCGATCGATCATGACGCCGCAGGAGGCCAGCATCTGCGCCTGTCTGTTGAGCGGGAGATGCCAGGCAAACTTCGAAACAGCGACATGCGCGGCAAACGCCCGTGGTCACCATGCCACCGTCCATCACGCGCGCTGGTGCCGACGCCTGCACAACAACGCTTTCGCAGGCCCGGCAGGCATAGCGCGGTCGGATCGTCCGTCTGACCCGGACAACCGCAGGCACGATGTCGAGAGCCTCGCTGACGTCCGTGCCGATGCAATGAAGTTCGAACGAACAGCAGGGGCAAGTCTTGCTCTCCGGCTCGATGATCTCGTCATAACGCGGAAGGTACTTGGGCAAGCGGCCGATATTGCGCGCTGGCGATCGCCGTGCCGGCGTTTTGTCTTCACCGACCGGCGCGACATCGTCATTGGCAGCAACGGGAATGTCGCTCACATGGCCAAGGTCGAGCATTGCCTGCGTCGGATCGATGATCGTCATCTTCTCCGATTTCGTCCCGAAGAGCAGGCGCTCAAGGAAGGCCACGCGCGCCTTAAGGTCGGCATTCTCTTCGTTGAGCGAGAGAATGATCCGGGTCAGTTGCACGGTGTCCTGGGGTAAGGGATCATGTCGAAGCGGCATGACTGGCCCTACCATAGGAGCCTGAATCTTCACGTAAAACCGACAGGATCAGCCTGCTTTTGAGGGCCTCCTCACAGCGTTTCGTTTGACGCGCGTCCAGTCAATACCGGCTAGCAAAAGCGAGAACTCTTCGCGCGTCATCTGCATGGCGCCATCGCGGACCGGGTGGCCAAACGAACTTGCCAGCCTCCAACCACTTGTACCTTATCTGAGAATGCAGCCTCGACCAGCACAGATCAGCAGCTAGTGCTGGTTACACATCAGTTTCATCCGCTTTTCGGACGGCAACGGGCCTCTAATCGACAATGATGCTCTGAAAAAGATCGAAGCGCATGTCGATGACGCTGTCAAAAAAGGGGCGATGGTTCGCTGCGGCGGTCGTCGGATCGGCGCGAAGGGAACATTTTTTGAGGCGACCGTCATCACCAACGTCGTCGGTTCGATGCGGATCGCGCAGGAAGAGACGTTCGGTCCGCTGGCGCCGATCATCCGTTATGATGACCCGGAGCAGGTGATTCGGGAAGCCAACGATACGATCTACGGCCTCGCCGCCTATTTCTACGCCTCGAACCTCAAACGCGTCTGGCGCGTGGCCGAGGCGCATGGTTGGCATCAACACTGGCCGCATGTCATCGGAGGTGGCACCCTTCGGAGGCATCAAGCAGTCCGGCATTGGACGCGAAGGCTCTCGGCACGGTCTCGAGGACTATCTCGAAATGAAGTACCTCTGCATGGGCGGCCTCTAACGCTGGTTGCCGCCCTCCAACATCGACGCCGGGTTCGACGATGTTAAGATCCGGATCACCTCAAAAAAAGAGGCTGCCGTCGACACATGTCCTACGGCAGCCAAGTCGCGTGGGAGGCGAATTTATTGCCAGGGCCATCGAAGAATCGCTGGCTCTCTAGTCTTACTGAGTCACAAAAAACGGGAGATTCGCGGTTTGCGATGATGTGCTAGCGTGGCGATTCGTGGTCAGCAGGAGCAAGCTGAGATGAATGGCCTGAGCGGAAGAAGTGAATCAGACTTTGCGGATTATGTCGAGAGGCTTGTCGATGTGATCGGCCATGCCGATCGGGCAGAGCCGCTGAAGGATTACTGCCTTGGCCTCATGCTGCCGGTGGAGCGCAAGAGTGTCGAGCCTCTGGCAGCGGTAACGGCACCGGCGAGGGTTTCGTCCAAGCATCAGTCGTTACTGCATTTCGTCGGTCAGGCGCCGTGGTCGGACGAGGCGCTTCTGCGGCGGATTGGCGATTTGGTGCTGCCGCTGATCGAGCGACATGGGCCGATCGAGGCGTGGATTGTAGATGACACCGGCTTTCCCAAGTAGGGCAGGCATTCGGTCGGGGTGGCGCGGCAATATTGTGGCCAACTCGGCAAGCAGGACAACTGCCAAGTCGCGGTCAGCTTGTCGATCGCCAACGTCGCAGCGAGCTGCCGATTGCCTACCGGCTGTATCTACCCGAGATCTGGGCCGACGATGCCGAGCGGCGGCGCAAGGCGAAGATCCCTGACAGCGTCGCATTCCAGACCAAACCGGCCATCGCGCTGGAGCAGATCCGAGCCGCCCAGGCAGCCGGAGTGGCGCCCGGTGTGGTGTTGGCCGATGCCGGCTATGGCGTGGACGGCGCATTCCGCGCCGGCCTGTCGGCACTCGGCCTCGACTATGTCGTGGGCGTGCAGCCGACACTCAGCGTCTGGCGACAACACTGACCTCAACTCTCGCTTCGCCGCCGTGCGCGTCAGGCCCGCGTCCAGGGATTACAAATTGACCGAGCCCCGCGCCGAGGAATGGCTGCTGATCGAATGGCCCGAGGGTGATGCCGAACCACTCAAATACTGGCTCTCCACTCTCCCGGCCGCCGCTTCGCTCGCAAAGCTCGTCAGCACCGCCAAGCTGCGCTGGCGCATCGAGCGCGACTATCAGGAACTCAAACAGGAACTCGGGCTCGGCCACTATGAGGGACGCGGTTGGCGCGGCTTCCATCATCATGCAAGCCTCTGCATTGCCGCTTACGGATTCCTCATCTCCCAAAGGGAGACGATTCCCCCCTCAGCGCCGCCCGAAACCAAAAACCGCCCGCAATCTGGCCTTCCCCAGGGTTATCGACCCCGCGGAGCCCCCGATCCGACCCGAGCGACACGTGTCGAATTCGATCGCCACAATCCGAAGGCACTTGACCGTCGCACTCAGTCGCAACCTCCAGCGATGTCCATGCTGCTCCCGGATGAAGGATCGATAAAATCCACAAATTTGTGACGCAGTAAGACTAGGCAGGCAATTGATCAGATTCCTATCGCTTCATAAGCATCGGCGATCTGCCGGATCGACGCGACATAGGCGGCGGTCCGGTAGTCACCGAGTTCCGGTTGCTGTTCGATGAGGTCGGCGATCCGTGTCCAGGTGCTGCGCATGACGTCTTCGAGGCCGGACCGGACGAGGTCGATCTCGGCGCCGCCTTCGAGGAATTCATCGCGGATATCGGCGGGGAATTCCTTGCCGGTCATGCGTTCCAGCGCCATTGCGATGGTCTGGTTGCGCCGCTCGCGCCGGCGCCGTTCCATCAGACCGAAGGGAATATGCGTCAGGTTCTTTACCCACTCGAAGTAGCTGACGACGACACCGCCGGCATTGACGTAAAGATCGGGAAGAACGGTGATCCCTCGGGTGCGAAGCACCTTGTCAGCCTCGAAGGTGATCGGGCCGTTGGCCGCCTCGACGACCAAATTTGCCTTGATGCGGTCTGCATTGCCCGCATGGATGGCATTCTCCATGGCCGCCGGAATGAGGACGTCGCATGGCTGCGCAATGCCCGTCATATCGCCGGCAAACGAGGTGGCGTCTTCGAAGCCGAGAATGCTGCCGGTCTTGATATGATGCTGCTTCAGCGCCTCGATCGCAAGACCATCGGCGTTGGCGACATAGCCGTCGCGTTCGGCAACAATCGTCACCCGGGCACCGTCTTCTTCAGAGACGAACTTTGCCGCATGGTAGCCGACATTGCCGAAGCCCTGGACGATGATTGCAGCACCCTTCAGATCGCGCTTGCCGTTCAGGCCGGCAGTGCGCGGATCGCGGAGATAGCTCTGGATGGCGAACTGCACGCCTCGGCCGGTTGCCTCGGTGCGGCCGGCAATACCGCCCTTCGACAGCGGCTTGCCGGTGACGCAGGCGCGCGCGTTGATGACATCGGTCGGATTGGCGCGGCGGAACTCGTCCATCATCCAGGCCATTTCCCGCTCGCCGGTGCCGATGTCGGGTGCCGGGACGTTGACGCCGGGGCCGATCAGGCCGCGCTTGTTGAGTTCCTGGGTGAAGCGGCGGGTGATGCGCTCGAGCTCCTGCGGCGTCCATTCGCGCGGATCGATCTTTAGCGCGCCCTTCGAGCCGCCGAACGGCACATCGACCAGCGAGCATTTGAGCGTCATCAGCGCTGCCAGGGCCTCGACCTCTTCAGCATCGGCATTCGACGCATAGCGAATGCCGCCCTTCACCGGCTCGCAGTGCTCGCTATGGACCGAGCGCCAGCCGATAAAGCTGTACATGCGACCCCGCAGGCGGACGCCGAACCGAACCGTGTAGGTCGAGTTGCACTGCATGATCCGCTCCGACAGGCCTTCCGGCAGGTCGAGGAATGTCATGGCATGACGGAAGTTTTGGTCAACGCTATCCAGGAAGCCTGCGGAGCTGGTTTCTCCGGCTTGCACGTTGCGTTGTGGTATTGCGTTCACTGGGGTGTTCCTCCTTGGTGGGAAAGTTTCGGGCCGAAGCTGTGTCAGCTCAGCAGAACTCGACGGTCGGCATTGCGCACGAGCAGGGCGTAGATCAGTGTGAACAGCCGGCGGGCGGTGTCGTTGTCGATGTTCACTTTCGCTGACAGCCGGCTTTTCAGCAGTTCGGCTGCCTCGTTATGGACGCCGCGCCGGCCCATATCGATCGCCTCAAGCCGTTCAGGGCCTGGGTGGCGGATGGCGTCGTAGTAGCTCTCACAGATGCGGGTGTAGTCTTTCAGCAATCGGCGGAACGGCGTCAGCGACAGGTAGTGACTGACGACATGCTCGCCATGGGCATCGGCGACATGTAACGCGAGGCGCCCGTCGGCCGCCGCAATCGTGAGGCGGTATGGCCCGCCATCGTGACCGACCGGAATGAAGGTGTTGGATTCCAAGAGGTCGATAACCGCGAGCGCTTGCTCCCGCTCAATTCTCGCGTCCCGGCCAGCGAACGACCGGTCGAGCGATACGTCGCAGAGACGGTACTCGGCGGAGGCCATGGCCCTGCCTCCTCACATCGCTTCCACGCACATGGCGACACCCATGCCGCCGCCGATGCAGAGCGTTGCCAGACGTTTCCTGGCGCCGCGGCGCTTCATTTCGAAGAGCAGCGTGTTGAGCACGCGGGCGCCGGAGGCACCGATCGGATGGCCGATGGCGATGGCGCCACCATTGACATTGACGATGCCAGGATCCCAGCCGAGGTCCTTGTTGACCGCGCAGGCCTGCGCCGCGAAAGCCTCGTTGGCCTCGACCAGCTCGACATCGCCGATCGCCCAGCCGGCTCTGGCCAGCGCCTTGCGCGAAGCCGGGATAGGGCCGGTGCCCATGACCTGCGGGTCGACGCCGGCCGTTGCCCAGGAGACGATGCGCGCAAGCGGCTGGATGCCGCGCTTGGAAGCCTGCGCTTCGCTCATCAGCAGGGTGGCGGCGGCGCCGTCATTGAGGCCGGAGGCGTTGCCGGCGGTGACCGTGCCTTCCTTGTCGAAGGCCGGACGCAGCTTGGTCATCTGGTCGAGCGTTGCGCCGTGGCGGATATATTCGTCCTGGTCGACGGTGACGTCGCCCTTGCGGCCATTGACGATGAAGGGAATGATCTCGTCGGCGAAACGCCCAGCCTTCTGTGCGGCCTCGGCCTGGTTCTGCGAGGCGAGTGCGAACGCATCCTGCTCCTCGCGGCTGAGCTGCCACTGACGGGCGACGTTCTCGGCGGTGATGCCCATATGATAACCGTAGAAGGCGTCGGTCAGGCCGTCCTTGATCATCGTGTCGATCATCTTGAAGTCGCCCATCTTCATGCCGCCAGCGACGATGATATCCGCATCACCGGTTGCAATCTGCTGCATGCCGAGCGCGACGGCGCGAAGGCCCGAGCCACAGAGCTGGTTCATGCCCCAGGCGGTCTTTTCCTGTGGGACACCCGCCTTCATCGCTGCCTGGCGCGCCGGATTCTGGCCCTCGCCAGCCTGCAGCACCTGGCCGAGGATCACCTCGTCGACTTCACCCGCTTCGACGCCCGCGCGCTCAAGTACGCCCTTGATGACGGCAGCACCGAGCTCATGCGCCGGCGTGTTGCCGAAGGCGCCGTTGAAGGATCCGACCGCGGTGCGGCCAGCACTGGCGATGACGATCGATGGGATGCTCATGGTGGTCTCCTCTATGGTCCTCGCGAAGCCGGCACAGGCCGGCTCCAGCTACTCGGCAAAAGGCTCAGGCCTAGTTGACGATGGTCGCCTCGGTGGCGCTGCGGATCTCGCCGTCGGTGACGCCCTCGGCAAGCTCGACCAGCTTCAGTCCGCCATCGACGACGTCGAGCACACCGAGATTGGTGATGATCCGATCGACGACGCTTTGTCCGGTCAGCGGCAGGGTGCAGGCCTTCAGCACCTTGGATTCGCCTGATTTGTTGGTGTGGTCCATGACGACCACCACCCGCTTCACACCAGCAACCAGATCCATCGCGCCACCCATGCCCTTGACGAGCTTGCCGGGGATCATCCAGTTGGCGAGGTCACCGTTCTCGGCTACCTCCATCGCGCCCAGGATCGCCATCGCGATCTTGCCGCCGCGGATCATCGCGAAGCTCTGCGCTGAATCGAAGAAGGCGGAATGCGGCAGTGCCGTCACCGTCTGCTTGCCGGCATTGATCAGATCGGCATCGATCTCACCCTCGGACGGAAAGGGACCGATGCCGAGCAGGCCATTCTCCGACTGCAGCGTCACGTGGACGCCGTCAGGGATGTAGTTGGCGACCAGCGTCGGGATGCCGATGCCGAGATTGACGTAGGTGCCGTCTTGAAGTTCGCGTGCAGCGCGCGCCGCCATCTGGTTTCTGTCCCAGGCCATGTGTTTCTCCCCAGCCTCAAGCCGCCGCGCGCGTGGTGCGCTGTTCGATGCGTTTCCCGTGCTGACCCTGGATCAGGCGATGCACGTAGATCCCCGGCACATGGATGTGATCGGGATCCAGGCTGCCGACCGGGACGATTTCCTCGACTTCAGCGACACAGATCTTGCCGCATGTGGCGGCCGGCGGATTGAAGTTGCGGGCCGTCTTGCGGAAGACGAGATTGCCCGAGGTATCCGCCTTCCAGGCCTTGACGATCGACAGGTCGGCGACGATTCCAGTCTCGAGAACGAAGACCTCTCCATCAAAGACCTTGAGTTCTTTTCCTTTCGCGACGACGGTGCCGACGCCGGTCTTGGTGTAGAAGCCGGCAATGCCGGCGCCGCCGGCGCGCATGCGCTCGGCAAGTGTTCCCTGGGGGTTGAACTCGAGCTCGAGTTCACCGCTCAGATATTGCCGCATGAACTCGGCGTTCTCACCGACATAGGACGAGATCATCTTCCGGATCTGCCTGGTCGTCAGCAGCACGCCAAGGCCGAAGTCGTCAACACCGCAATTGTTCGACGCGATTGTCAGGTCCTTGGTGCCAGCTTTGCGGATCGCATCGATCAACAGCTCCGGAATGCCGCAAAGGCCAAAGCCACCCGCCGCGATGAACATGCCGTCGAACAGCAAGCCCTCAAGTGCTGACGTCGGATTGTCGAAGATTTTGTTCATTCTCCCCCCATCAGGTTCGGCTGTTGCGGCGCCGAGGCGCCGCCTGGATTCATTCACTTGGGTTCGAAAGTCCGGCAGCGGTATCAAACGGCTGCTAGGTCCCTTTACCCACGGTTGATACAAACGACCTTTGGCTGGGTCATCTCTTCATAGGCGAAGCGCACGCCTTCCCGGCCCATGCTGCCGTATTTGGAGCCGCCGAATGGCATGGCATCGAAGCGGTAGTCTGAGGAGTCGTTGATCATCACGCCGCCAGCTTCGATCCTGGCTGCGGCGTCAAGTGCGACATTGAGGTTGCTGGTGAAGATGCCGGCGTGCAGGCTGTATTCGGGTTCATTGGCCAGCTCGACCGCTTCATCGAGCGTCTCGAACGGTGCAAGCATGACCACGGGCGCAAACACTTCTTCGTGCCACAGGCGGCAGGTCACCGGCGTACCTTCCAGCACCGTCGGGTGATAGAGCGACCCTTCGCGTTTGTGGCCGCAGAGCAACTTCGCGCCGGCGGCGATGGCGTCGTTGACGGCTGCTTCGGTGCGTTGGGCGACCTCCTTGGAGATCATCGGACCGACATCTGTGTCCTCCTTCAGCGGATCGCCGGCCTTGAGTTTGTTCGTCGCCGCCACGAAAGCATCGCGGAAGCGCTCATAAAGCTCGGCCTGGACAAGAACACGCTGGGCGCCGATGCAATTCTGACCGGCTGCCCAGAAGGCGCCGGAGACGCATCCTTCAACCGCCTTGTCGAAGTCGCAGTCGTTCATGACGATGACCGGCGCATTGCCGCCAAGCTCCATCGCGAGTTTCTTAAGGCCCGCCTTGCGGCTGATCGCTTCTCCGGTAGCGAAGCCGCCGGTAAACGACACCATGCGAACCTCACGCGCGGAGACGAGAGCCGAGACGATCTCGCGATCGCCGTGAACGACGGTGATGATCTCGGGTGGCAAGCCCGCTTCCACCAAGGCTTCGACAAGCTTGATCGAGGAGAACGGCGTCAGGTTTGACGGTTTCAGCAGAACCGCATTGCCGCCGGCAATCGCCGGACCGAGCTTGTGCGCGACCAGGTTCAGCGGATCGTTGTAAGGTGTAATGGCGGTGATGATCCCGAGCGGCTCGCGGGTGAACCAGCCCTGACGCTGTTCCGAGCCGACATAGGCATCGAACGGTACGATCTCACCGGCATTGCGCTTTGCCTCCTCGGCAGAGAGCTTTAACGTATTGACGCAACGAAGCACTTCCTTGCGCGCCTGGACGATCGTCTTGCCGGCTTCGCGCACGATGGTTTCGGCAAATGCTTCACGGGGGCTCTCGATGATCCGCGCAGCTCCTTCGAGGATGCGCGCGCGCTCATGTCTCGGCAGCCTGGCTGAAAGCTCTGCGCCGCGACGGGCGCGGGCCAGAAGTTCGTTAATTTCGCTCGCATCCGTGGCGTCAATCGTCCCGAGGACAGACCCGTCATAAGGGCTGTAAACAGTGATCGGCGCCAGACTGGTGGTGATATGAAGTTTGGCAACGGTCATAGGCCGGCTTCCTCTTGCGTGATGATGCGCCACCTGCGCGGCGGCTGAGTTGGTCGGTCAGGGCAAGGAGAGGTCCCTGCCCTGTTCTCGTTTCCATGACTGCATTGGTTGCGGTAGGAGCGACCGACCGCTTGGCGGTCAGATTTTCTGACCGTTCAGAACCAGGTCATCGATGACGCAGCGTACTGCCTTTTCCGCGATCGAGACGATCTCGTCGATCTCCGCCTTGGTGGTGACGAGCGGCGGCGCGAAGCCGAGGATGTCGCCATGCGGCATGGCGCGGGCGATGAGGCCCCGGTCTCGAGCAGCCTTGGAGACGCGGGCACCGACCTTCAGCGACGGATCAAACCTGGTCTTGTTCTCACGGTCGGCAACGAATTCAATCGCGCCCATCAGGCCAACACCACGCACTTCACCGACGATCGGCAGCTGCGCGAACTTCTCCTTGAGCTGGGCCTGGAAATAGGCACCGACTTCGCGGGCATTGCCGGGCAGGTCTTCCTTTTCGACGATGTCGAGCACCGCGTTTGCGGCGGCCGCACCGATCGGGTGCCCGGAATAGGTATAGCCATGCGAGAAGGCGCCGACCTTGTCAGCTCCCTCTTCCATGACCTTGTAGACCTTCTCGCCCACGATCGAAGCCGATAGCGGAAAGTAGGCCGAGGTCAGGCCCTTGGCGACCGTGATCAGGTCGGGTTCGATGCCGTAGTGCTGCGAACCGAACATCGAGCCGGTGCGGCCGAAGCCGGTGATCACCTCGTCGGCGATCAGCAGCACGTCGTGCTTCTTCAGCACCGCCTGGATTGCTTCCCAATAGCCTTCCGGCGGTGGCGTGATGCCACCGGTGCCAAGCACCGGCTCGGCGATGAAAGCGCCGACATTGTCCGGTCCAAGCGTCTCGATCATCTCGTCGAGCTCGGCGGCGCGACGGGCCGAGAATTCGCGTTCGGTCTCGCCGGGGTTGGCGCCCCAATAGTGATGCGGAACACCGGCGTGATCGATCTGCGGGAGCGGCAGATCCATATGGTCGTGATAGAAGCTCATGCCGGTCATCGAGCCGGAGACGACGCTACAGCCATGATAGCCGCGTTCACGCGAAATGATCTTCTTCTTCGTCGGCTTGCCACGCAGATTGTTGTAGTACCAGACGAGCTTGGCCTGGGTCTCGTTGGCGTCCGAACCGGACATGCCGTAGAACACCTTGCTCATCTTGCCGGGCGCCATCTTGACGAGGCGGTCGGAGAGGATAGCCAACTCATCGGTCGTGTGCGCGGCATAGGAATGATAATAGGCCAGGCGATAGGCCTGACGAGAGATCGCCTCGGCAACCTCGGTGCGGCCATAGCCGACATTGACGCAGTAGAGACCGGCAAAACCGTCGATCAGCTGGTTGCCGTGCGCATCCTGGATGCGGATTCCCTTGCCGGTCTCCACGATCGTCGGTTCGCCGAGCTTGCCGGTCGCAAAGTCCTTCAACTGGGTGAAGGGATGCAGGACCGAGTTACGATCTTTCTCAGCGATGTCTTTGATGTTGATGGTCATTTTAACCCCTTCGGTCGCCGCTTTTCAGCTGCGCGCTTTTCTTCCTGTGAACCTGGGCCTGATCAAGTGCGAGCAGCAAAACCTCGACTTGAGGACAGCTTTCGCTTGCCCGACCCGCTCAGATGATATTGCCTGTAGGTGCTAGCTTCATCGCACCATTTCGCTCCGGGGTGACGCCGGGTTCCTGCAATCTTCCTCGCTTTTTGCAGGAATTCGCTATCGGTGGAGGCTTTGCTGATTTGACCCGTGCGGTCGGCTCATTGGGTTGGATCGACCGCGGAGACATAGGTTGAAGAACAAAGCGAGGATCGAGGGTGCTTGAGGACCGGCCCACCTCAGGTGAGATTGGAATGTCAGGCCACACTCTCCACCCATCGCAAGCGTCCGCGCAGCCTCAAAACATCACCAGCCTACTTGACTAGCACCGTTCCTCCCAGGACATCGCACTCGTTGGGGGCAGCATGGACGCTCCAATCAACCCGGTCAGCGGATAGCGCGAACACGCCCATCGCCAGAGTTTGCGACCCATCGATTGTTCCGTTCTTGTAGATCGGCACCGTCTCATCGAATAGAGCGACTTCTGCGTCTTCAGCGAGCCTTTGTCCGGCAGTAACCCGGTCCACTGCCGCCTGACGATCGCGGGAAGAGGCGCTGATGGTCTGCTCCAACTGGGCGAATTCTTCGAAGATCAAATGGTTCGCATGGCCTTGGGGGGTGACGGCCTCCCGAATGGCGCAGCCTGAAGCGGGAGCCTCGATTGAGACGAGCCGGCGCGTTTTCGTCTCGCCGAGATTATGATGGAATCCGCTGGCACGGTCCTTGCGCTTGAGGATTTCTACCGCATCGCATAACGACCTTGAGTCGAGGATCGCGCGGCAGATGATGTGTCGGGGTACTCCAGGCTGAAGATCATGCGCGGTGATGTTATTTATCGTCTGCACGAGCCCCATCTCATTGAAGCCAAACGTGTGGCCGGGCAGCATGCCAGGGTACATGAAGCTGGCCCAGGCTGGTCCCTCGTCCGGCTCGACTTCAACCCAAAAGCAGGCGCCGAGGAGCGCTTGGTCACCGTCCTCGTTATGGGCAATTATTGCGGGGCGGTCGTCCTGCGCCGGCAGCAGGAGTGTCGTGCATCCATTGGCAGCAACCGACCCTGTTGCCGGGGAGACATCCTCGGGAAGCCGAAGGTCTCCGCGGCAATTCCAGAGGAAGATCGAATCGAAATCTTGACCGGCGCCTTCGGCGATGCCCTCGATTTCGCGCACAAAGCGGGGATAGGTTGCGCGCGCCGCAGCTTCGAGAGCCTTCAAATATGCAGATCGGCGCCACCGGGTATCCAACGCCCGATATTCTTCAGTGTGCAAGACGCGCTCTCGGAAAGCAGAAGCGCTTGCTCGTCCGAGTGTCACGCCGATCGAGAAGGCATCGCCCTTGGCACGGACGCGCGAAATGGGATTTTTGGACATGCGACTTTCCTCATCGTTTCTTTCGCACTTGAGGTGTCCAATTCAAGGAAGCCACGCCTCCTTGTGGCAAGGCGTCACCGGGCGCATTGTGGATCACGATTTCGCCCGGGGATTGGACTCACTCGATAACGAGCAACTTGCGGGGGACATTGGACAGGAATTCGACTTCGCCCTCCGTGATCAAGAAACTTTCGGTAATTTCGATACCCCAGTCGTCGTACCAAAGCCCGGACATGAAATGAAATGTCATGCCTGGGCGCAGCTCGGTCTTATCACCGTCGCGGAAGCTGGCGGAGTTCTCGCCCCACGCCGGCGGGTATCCCATGCCAATGGAGTAGCCGGCGCGGCTTGCCTTCTTCAGACCGTATTTCGCAAGGGCATTTCCGTAGGCCAGAGCGATATCTTCGCAGTAATTTCCCACCACAGCCTTCTCAAGGCCGGCGCTCATGCCTTCCAAAACGGCCTTCTCAGCATCCAGCATTTGCTGGCTCGGCTTACCGAGATAGTACGACCGAGAGAGCGGGCAGTGGTACCGTTTGTGTACACCAGCAAGTTCAAAGAAGATGCTTTCGTTCGCGCGAATGGGCTTATCAGTCCACGTCAGATGAGGAGCTGAGGCATCGGCACCGGCGCCAAGGTTGGGTACGGCTGACGGATAGTCTCCCCAGTAGTCGCCCACACCACGGGTGCCAACATAGGAAATTTCAGCGATTATGTCCGACTGTTTTACTTCCGGCCGCAGCACCTCTGTGATGCGCTCATACATCGCTTCGACAATCTTGCCGGCGCCGCGCATATATTCGATTTCACGAGGGGATTTGACGATGCGTTCCCAGTTGATCATGCGCATGGCGTTTTTGAAGCGCGCGTTGGGAAGTGCGGCTGTAAGGGCTTCGAAACCGGCCGGTGAGAAATAGTAGCTGTCCTTCTCCAGACCGATTATGGCTGAACCGTGCCCCTCATCCGTGAGGAACTGGCCAAGAACGGTCATGGGGTGCAAGGTGTCTGACTGAACGTAGTGGTCCTCGTACCACCTGATCCGATCCTCGCCGATATATGCCGTGCGACGGCATCCATTGGCATCCTGACCACGGCCGAACCAGAGGGGATCCTTGTCCTTTGACACAACAACACATTGTGGCACGTAGAACGAGTTGCCCTCGTAACCGGTAAGCCAGCCCATGTTAGCGGGATCGGTAACGACCAGTACGTCTATGCCAGCTCGCTCCATGGCGCTGCGCGCCTTCTCGAGGCGTGTTCTGTATTCAGAAAGTTCGAACCGTAGTTTCTCGTCAGACATTTCAGTTCCTTTAGATTTGGATGCGCTAAGTCAGACGCGGGCGGTCACAGTCGCAAGCGTCAGTTTGCAGAGGTCGGTAATGTCGTAGATGGGCAGTCCTGTCTTCAGCCGAAGGGCATTTGCAACGACAGGGAAGCCAGTGCACTCGAAGAGTATCATCGCAATCTCGGGGTGGTCGGAGCGCAGTTGATCGATACGGGCACCGACCTCCTGCTGGATCTGATCCAGCGCTGTCCGCACGAACGGCCGCGCCACGGCATTGCGCACGTATACACCACCTTCGATGCCTCCGACGACCACGCGCTTCCGATCCGCCGGGTGCTGGATGCCCAACAGGTCTTCGGTGCAATGTCGCGAATCCGCTGTTAATACCGCGAGCTTTTTCGCGGGCGATAGCTGACGTAACAAAGTCGGAATGAGTAGAAGGCTTGAGGTTATGACGGGTACATTGACTGCTGCAGAGATTGCAGACTGGTGGCGGATAAGGAAGCCGCAGTCAGCGGCAACAACGTTGGCACCTCGATCGACCAATCGCTGTGCAGCCGCAATGCAGGCGTGTTCCAGCGAAGCATCACCTCGAATGACAACCTCTGCAAAGGCGCCTTCCACCATTTCCGTGATCACAGGCCCGCCAAACGTTGCCGGGTGCAATAGGGATCCTTCGCGCGGGCTAAGAAGCGGACTGTCTGGTGACACGCCTTCATCCAGCTCAAGTAGTCCAAGAACAGTGCTGCTTTGCGAAGTCATGATGAAGTTCCTCGATTTCGGACGGGTTTGGTCAATGCGAGTATCGTAAGACGTGTGAACTTGCTCGACTGCGCCTCACGCCCAGGCGGCCACCGACTTCAGTGCCGGCCCAGGCACGTCATCAGTCTATTGTTGTTCCGGCTTTGACGGCCAGCGCTCTTGCGAAAGCAAGATTTGCAATGGCAGTGTCTTGAATACCCGTCCCGGTCAGATCGGCGATCGTGATCTGGCGATCGTCGGTGCGTCCAGCCACAGCACCGGCAACAATCTGGCCGAGTTCTCGAAGGGCACGATCTTCCGCGACAGCCCCCGCCTCAATCGCGTGATGCAACTCACCGAGGCGTCGCGTCTGAGCGAGGCTGTCAGCCACGTAGAGATCGGCGCGCGCAATAGCCTCGGCCTCTACTTCGTTCTTGTGTTCGGCATCGGAGCCCATCGCCGTGATGTGCTGTCCTTGTTCGAGCCATCGAGCTTCCAGGATCGGCTGATCAGCCGGCGTTGTGGTGATGATCACATGCGCACCGGCAACGGCTGCTTCCCGGCTATCGGAAGCGATGACGCTGATGCCCAATTGGTCAGACAGTTCTCGGGCCGTCTTGTTGGCTTTGGCAGCGTCACGCGCCCAAATCCGCGCCTCACGAATTTGTCGGACCAGCATGAGCGCCTGCAACTGTAGGCGCGCCTGCATACCAGCGCCAAAGACAGCAGCCACCGACGCGTCTTTGCGAGCGAGGTGCATTGCAGCCACGGCACCTGCTGCGGCCGTCCGAACATCGGTGAGATAACCATTATCCAGCAACAATGCTTGAACCAAACCGGTCTTGCTTGACAGCAAAACCATAAGGCCGTTTGTACTGGGCAAGCCAATTTCGGGATTGCCGAAAAAGCCGGGGCTGATCTTGATGGCGAAGCCATCGAGACCAGGTACGTAGGCCGTCTTGACGTCAACCTCACCGCGATGCTCCAAAATATCGAGGCGAAGAATTGGCGGCATCACCACTTTTTTTGTTGCAAGCGTGCGAAATGCCTCTTCCACGCAACGCACAGCCTCCAGATCAAGAGTCACCAGATCTCTCAGTTGCCGTTCAGTCAAAATGGTCATCGATCTCATGACGTGGTCCTCGCAATAATATCTGCTGTCTCATCGCTCACGACGCGACGATGTAAATTCATATCGATGTTGCGGCCCGACAGCACAGTCACGACGGGTCCATGAAGGTTGCGCACTTTGTTCGCCAGGAGCGCCGCGATGCCAATCGCCCCTGCGCCTTCGACGATCTCGCGCTCCTGGAGGTATGCATGTCGGATGCCAGCCGCTATTTCGGCTTCGCTCAACAAAATGACATCGTCCAAGAGGTCGCGGCACATGGGAAAAGTCCATTGATTGGCGAGGCCAATCCCGCCGCCGAGCGAATCCGCCAGACTTTCAAACTCATCGACCTGCACCGGGCGACCTGCATCAAGGCTTGCCTTCATCGCAGCGCCGCGATCCATCGTGAGCCCAATGATACGCACATCCGGCCGCTGGCTTTTCACGGCTGCCGCCACCCCAGAAGCCAAACCGCCCCCCGAGAGCTGGATGAGCACAGTCGCCACGTCCGGCAACGCTTCGACGATTTCTAGCCCTAGCGTTCCTTGACCGGCAATGATTGCCGGGTGATCGAACGGCGGGACGAGGCACCGTCCCTCGCCCGCCAACCTCTCGGCCTCTTCCTGAGCGTTATCCTGGGATTTTCCGACGATACGGACCTCGGCACCTAACCGGCGAATTTCCGAGACCTTGTTTTCGGGGACCAGGTTCGACATGCAGATCGTGGCCGTCACACCACACGTGTTGGCTGCGAACGACAGAGCACGACCGTGATTGCCCGTCGACGCGGCCACAACGCCGCGTGCCCGCTCGTCCGCGGACAGTTGAAGAATGGCATTGAAGGCGCCGCGCAGCTTGAAACTGCCTGTCGTCTGATGGTGCTCCAGCTTTAGATATACGGGCACAGCGCAACAGTTCGACAGAGACGGAGAATGCGCGAGCGGCGTAGTGAGTATGTGATCTTTGATGCGCCGTTTTGCGCCTTCAATGTCGTCGAGGTCAATCATCAAGGTCCTCCCTCCGCACCAGCCGCGCGTTACGCGCTTTGAAAGAGTTCCCAGCAGTAGCGGATCGCCAGCTCGGTTGTCGGGACGAGAGTCTGGTCGGACACCCCGAACGTCGGCGTATGGACGCCGGATTCGTTTCCCGGCTCCTTGCTGCCGAACCAGAAATAGATTGACGGGATGCAGCCGGAGTAAAAACCAAAGTCATCGCTGCCGGAGCTTGCCGAACCCTCGATATATTTGTCCTCGCCATCGGACTGCACGACGATCTGCTTGAATCGCTCGACCATTGAGTTGTCGTTGACCACAGGAGGCTCGCCCGCGTGTGAGCTAAATTCGGCCCGGCCTCGATGGATCGCAGCAACGCCCTCGGCAATTTCGCGCACCCGTTGAACCAGCAACTTTCTCCTCTCGGGACTGCTCGTCCGGATCGTTCCGGTCATTGTGACCGAAGGGCAGATTATGTTCGTCGCTTCCCCGCCGTGGATCGTGCCGATCGTAACGACAGCGCCATCGTCAACCGGCATTTCGCGCGACACCACCTTCTGAACTTCGTTGATGAAGGCGCCTGCTATCGCGATCGCGTCCACGCCCAAGTGAGGCTTGGCGCCGTGTGCCATCGTCCCGATAAATTCGAGCGAGAACTGATCCGCTGACTTTGTTACGGCGCCCGCACGGGCGCCATAGGAGCCGGCTGGAATGTCAGTGCGGACATGAAATCCCACTGCGGCGTCGAACCCGTCTAGCAAGTTTTCTTCAACGACAGTCCGGCCGCCAAGTGGTTCTGCTTCTTCAGCGGGTTGAAAGAACACTCGCAGCCTGCCTGAGAAATTTTCGCGCATGCGATGGAAAGCGAGCGCCGTTCCCAAGGCGATTGAGCCATGCATGTCATGACCGCACGCATGCATGACGCCTGGCACTTGCGACCGATACGGCAGGTCGTCGCGGGCTTCCTGAATGGGAAGCGCGTCGATGTCTCCGCGCATCGCGATCGAACGATTTGCGCCTGGGGCCAAGCCCTGGATATCGACATAGACACCGGTCTTGTGAAACGTCTTTGCTTCGGTCAGGCCGAAGGCGGCCAAGGTCTCGATAATCCGCTTCTGGGTCTTCCACTCGTTGTTGGAAAGTTCGGGCTCGCGATGCATGGCGTGCCGCATCTCGACGACTGCGTTACGCTCGACCTCGGAGAGGAAGTTGTTGGTAGGCATGTTCATGGTGGTCTCCTGGTCTAGTCGTCATGGTGTCTGTTGTTGCACCTAGCAGCGGAGCTGCGCGGCCCGTCGATTCGAATGCACATCACGCAGGGTCCCTGCATAAATGGAGGTGACACTGGATCCGTCGCTGCGACATCATCACTACACCTCGAGCGGGATAGCGAAGCTGGCCTTGAGACGGTCCATCACAACCATGGTCTTGAAGCCTTTGATATCTGCGTTTTCATAGAAAAACCGGCGCGTGAAGTGCTCGTAGTCCTGCATATCTTTCGCGGTAATCACGAGCATGAAGTCGGCATCTCCCGTTACGTAGAAACCCATCATCACCTCACGCGTATTTCGTATCGCAGCCTTGAATCGATCGACGATGTCGGCCCTTTCCCGTTCAAGGGACACCATGACGATCATGGTGATGTGTCGTCCGACTGCTTTGGGCGAGACGATGGAAACGTCTCCCTCGATGACGCCCTCGTTGCGCAACCTTCTCAAACGCCGTTGGCACGCCGTCGGCGAGAGGTGGACCATCCCCGCGAGTTCTTCAGAGGTCAGCCGGTTGTTTTTCTGAACGGCTTGGAGAAGCGCAATGTCGGCGCGATCGAGTTCAACCATCACCTACCTCCCCGAAAGAAGAACCTGGGGAGCCCGCGCGGAGGCCTGCAGCGCCGATGCGACCTGGCATAGGCCGGTTGCTTCGACGTTCCCGGCGCAGATACTCGTCCGAACTGGTTAGGCCATTTCGGAAACGAAGCAGACATGCTGGAACCAGACGAGTATGCACCGGATACAGTCTCTATTTGACGAAGAGCTTGCGCGGCGTCTTCGTCAGGGGCTCGTAACCCGTTTCGGAGACCGCAAAGCTCTGTGTGATCGTGATCCCGACATTGTCGAGCCACAGGCCAGGCATCATGTGGAACACCATACCCGGCTTGAGTACGGTTTCGTCGCCCTTGCGAATGCTTGCCGTTCGTTCGCCTGAGGCCGGAGGGAACCCAATGCCGGTCGGATAACCAATGCGAGACTCTTTCTCGATCCCGTGGCGGGCAAGCGCCTTGCGGAAGTCGGCATCGACCTGCGAGCAGGTGCGACCGGGCCGAACTGCTTCCAGCCCGGCATTCAAGGCCTCAACAGCGATTTCCGACAGGTTCAGGAAAGCGGATGAAGGCTGGCCGACGACGATCGTGCGCGCCAGGTTGACCTGGTAGCGATGCCGGCAACCGTTCAGTTCCAGGTTGACAACGGTGGACTCCGGCAGGGGGTCGTCCGTCCAGGCGGCATGCGGCGCGATTGAGCGTTCGCCAATGCACAAATCGGGGGGGCAACAAGGATAGTCGCCACCGAACTCGGGCGTGCCCGAAATCTGCTGGTGATAGATCGCAGCAGCAATATCGCACTCACGGACCCCGGCTTGCACCATATCGATGACGCGCGTCATGGCGGCATCCGCAAGCTGGCCAGCTTGATGCATAATGGCCACCTCGGCTGGGCTCTTTACGAGCCGGATCCATCCAACAAGAAGATCGGCGTCGACGAACTCTGCATTCGGCAAGGCTCGCGTGAGATCTGCGTGGCCGCGGGCCGGATAGTAATATCCCCCCATCTCGACGCCGATACGCGCCTTTTCCCCTCCGAGCTCCTTCACGATATCGGCCATGAAAGTATAGGCCGACAGCGTTGCCGATTGAACATAGGTGTCGGGATAGGCTCGGATATTGTCCTCGGCCAGATAGGTGGTCATGGAAGCCGAAACACGGTCCATGAAACGGCCGATCCAAATCGGTTCTGCGTGGTCTTGCGCCACAATCACCATTTGCGGTGTGTAGAAGGAATACGCATTATAGCCGGTAAGGTAGTTCTGGTTCGGCGGTTCTGAGAGGAGGAGGATGTCAATCTCTCTCTTCGCCATTTCCTTTTTAACGGCTGCTAGACGGGTCTGGAATTCTCCCAGTGCGAAGTGCAATTCTTTTATCATTCTTGATCTCCCATTCGGCCGCGGCTGCCGCGCCAATATTTCCCCGTCTGTCAGGGGGCAAAGCGGGCCGTCGTTATCCCTGTATTGATCGGCTCCTGATCGGCTCCACGCTTGAACCTGCAGCCTAAGGGCACGGCTGGATCGGAAGGCCGAACTCTCGTTTTTTGCTCCATCAGATTGGGTGTTCAGCCATCTCGTCGACAACGTCTTGGTCGATCGGCGTGTCGAAAGTCATCAATATGAAACCGAGCACCGAATAGAAGCCGACGGTCGCCATAAGGTCGAACACGGCTTGCCGACCTATGCTCGCAGCAATAGCTTGCTCGAGATGCGAAGGCAGACGTGCGCCGTCAAATAGCGCGTCGACAGCACCGGCAAGTACGCCCTCTTCGCCATCGGGAGTTCCAGCCATACTCCGGATTCGCGCATCGGAAATACCAAGAGCGCGAGCGCGGCTTACATGGTGGGACCACTCATAGGCGGAGCCCATACGATGTGCCGCGCGCAAAATCACGAGCTCGGACCGGACCGGACCTAACGCACTATCTTTTACGATATGCTGCCGCAGCGGAGCCCACGCTCTCAGCAGCGCGGGATGATGAGCCATGGTGCGATAGACGTTCAGCGCGCCGGCAAAGCCCGTTTTCATGTCCGCGATTTCCGCGGGCCAGTTTTCATCAGCGATAGGCGGACAGGACGATGTTGTCATTTCGCGAGAACCTCAGTCTACTACTGCGGCGCGGATGGCGTCGGAAAGCCGTTCGACAATCAAATCGATTTCTTCAGGCTGAATGATGTAGGGTGGTGCTAGCAGCACGTGGTCGCCCTGCGCGCCGTCGATCGTACCGCCCATTGGGTAGCACATAAGGCCTCTGCGCATGGCTTCCTTCTTGATGCGGGAATGCATCTTGCGGGCCGGATCGAAAGGTTGCTTGGTGTCTTTGTCGGCCACGATCTCGACGCCGCGGAAAAGACCACGACCGCGGATGTCGCCGACATAGGGTGATTGTCCAAGTGCCTCATCGAGCCCGGCCTGGAGGCGCTTGCCCATCCGGATGACGTTTGCCATCATGTCCGCGCGCGTGATTATTTCAACCACCTTACTGGCTGCCGCTGCTGCGATCGGATGTCCGATATAGGTATGTCCATGCTGAAACAGACCCGACCCGTCGGCGAACGCACGGTAGATCTTTTCGGAGAGCAATACCGCTCCGATCGGCTGAAAGCCGCCGCCCAGTCCCTTCGCAATCGTGACCAGATCCGCGACAATGCCCTCCTGCTCCATAGCGAAGATTGTGCCGGTACGCCCCATTCCGCACATGACCTCGTCGAGGATCAGCAAGATGCCATACTTGTCGCACACCTGCCGAACCCGCTTGAAATAGTCCGAAACCGGGCCAACGGCACCCAGCGTCGCACCGACCACCGGCTCGGCGACGAAGGCCATGACCTTGTCCGCGCCAAGTTCAAGAACCTTGTCTTCCAGTTCCGCAGCAAGACGCTCGGCATAAGCCTCCGGCGTTTCGCCCACCTGCAGGTCGCGGTAGGCATAGCAAGGAGAAACATGATGCGTTTCAGGCAAGATCGGCTTGAACTGGGCACGGCGCCAGGCATTGCCGCCTGTTGCCAAGGCACCGATCGTATTGCCGTGATAGCTTTGCCGACGTGCGATGATGTGGCGCCGCTGCGGCTGCCCGACTTCGACAAAATACTGGCGCGCCATTTTGAGAGCGGCCTCGACAGCTTCCGAACCGCCAGACACCAGATAGACATAATCGAGGCCTTCGGGCGCAAGTTCAACCAATTGCTCGGCAAGCCGCTCGGCGACGTCGGTCGTGAAGAACGACGTATGGGCGTAGCTGATCCGACCCATCTGTAGCTTCATTGCGTCAAGAACTTCTGGATGATTGTGCCCGAGGCAACTGACGGCGGCGCCCCCCGACCCATCCAGGTAGCTCCTGCCCTCGCTATCCACGACGTAGATGCCCTCCCCCGCGACCGCGGTTGGCAGAGTTGTTCCGATCGTTCGATGGAGAATTTTTGTCATGGTCATCTCGGGGTGCTTATCCGTCCGGCTTTCGAACGTTTCCATCCATTGATTTGCAGGTTTTGGCGAAATATGCAACAACTGTTTTATAAATCACGTTTTGATGCATTTGTTTTCCCGCTCTCAAGTCAGAATTTTTGGAGCGGTTGTGATGTGAGATAGCCGACGGCTGTTTGACTTTTTAGTTCCCGAGAGAGATGGTCCAGGTGAATTATGACATCGTATGTGAGGCAAATGTTGCAAAAAGGCCCATTACACGCTCGGATCATCGAGCGATTCGACGACATGTCCGAGCAGTTGCAGCAAGCGGCTCGACACATATTGGAACATCCGCAGGAGGTGGCGCTCGTTTCGATGCGCGAACTCGCGCGGAATGCCGGTGTTCAGCCATCGACAATGACGAGGCTGGCGAAGTTTCTTGAATTCTCCGGGTATGAAGATTTCCGAGAGCAACACGCCGACGTCATCAGGGTGAGCGCCGACGGATTTGCGGCCAGGGCTTTACAAAGAGAAGAAGGGGCGGCGAATGGTGAGGGCTTGGCTTATAGGATGCTCCAAGGTCTCTCCGCGCAGATCGATCGGCTCCGCGACCCTGATACGATTTCGCGTTTGGATACAATGGCGGAGCACCTGGCAAAAGCGAGGCGGATTTTCGTGCTCGGCTTGCGTTCGTGCCACTCGGTCGCGTGGCATTTCCACTACGTCATGACATTGCTCGGCGAAAAGACTGTCCACTTGGATGGTCCGGCTGGAACAAGCGGCGACCCCCTCATCCGCGCAACTCATGAGGACGTGCTTTTGGCGATTTCCATCAACCCCTATTCGCTTCAGACGCTTGAGCTTGCCGAGGCCGCCCGTGAGAAGGGACTGTCCATCCTGGCGATCACCGACAGCGAAGTGTCTCCCCTGGTGACGATCGCAGAGCACGTTGTCTTCTTTCCGACTGAAAGCCAAACATTCTTTCACACGCTGGCGCCAGCGCTGGCCGTCTCTGAAGTTCTATGTGGTCTACTGGCGAGCCGAGATCGTGCGGCGGCCTTGAAAGAGTTGAAGCTAGCCGATCGCCATCTTTCTGCAATGAACACGTATGCGACGTCCATTCCGCGACGAAAGATTTAGCGACGTTTACGAGGCCGGCTACTCGCGCCAACGGCGCCTCCTGACCTTGCAACCGGAATTGAAGTTATTCGCACATCAGTCGATGTCCGATGAGTGGACCTGATGGTTGCCGCGGAATTGTCCCGCAAAGAACGGACTGACAGCAAATAGGGAACGCGCCGTCACCCGAGGGATGACCGTCTAATGCGTCAATGAAACCAGAGCTTGCCTAGAAAGTCCGTCGTGACCGGCTTCGGCTTTGAGCACAAGCGATTGATGAGCTCCATTGCGCAGTAAATGCGCCGGGCAGTCTTCGAGCCAGGAGCCCGCCCCAGAGTTCGCTCTGGGACAGGCAGTCAGTTTCACGGCTGCGAGTTACGGAGCCGGCATGAGTATGATGACTCAGGTCGCGGCGACCGGAGCACTCTTCAACGCCCCTCTTCCGCGCCAAAGCGTGAAATAAAGCGCAACCAGCCAGACGATTGGCAACATTGTCAGCAAAGCGCCAACGGCAGCGATCGTCGGGTCAAGTTGCTGCTTCAGGTTTTCCAGCATTTTCAATGGCAATGTCGGGATCGCATAGCCACTGACAAACGACGTGATGATGACCTCGTCGAAGGAAGCCAAGAACGCGAAGAGCGCGCCGCCGATGATACCAGAGCGGATTAACGGGAGAGTAACCCGCATGAACGTCTGGGTCGGCCCGGCGCGCATGCTCATTGCCGCCTGTTCCAGCCTCCTGTCGAATCCTGCGAGTGTCGCAAGGACGATGACAACGACATAGCCGATGGCTCCGATCGTCTGGCCCAGGATGATCCCGGTGTTCGTTCCAACCAATCCTAGTTTGGCCAGCCCGGTATAGACAGCAACACCAACAACAATGATTGGGAAGGTAATCGGCGTCAGGATCACCATGGTTAGACCCGAGCGCAAGCGCGACGAGCACCGGCTGAGGCCAAACGCTGCCAATGTGCCGACTATGGTCGATACCACGCTGACAATTACGCCGAATTGGAAGCTGTTCCACAATGCGCCGATCCACGAGGGGTCGTTGAAGAACGAATAGTACCATCTGAGCGAAACAGCCTTAGGTGGGAACTCGAGGAACTCCCCTGCATTTAACGAGACGATGATCACGATGAAACCGGGCGCCAATAGATAGATGACAACGACGGCAAGGAATGCTGCCCCCGCAATCTTGGACCACGGGGTTTCCCGCTGCGCTTGATGGAGCTTTGCTGCCCAGCGTCGCGCCCGATACGGGACGAGAAACTCGTTGAGATAGCGGGATGCCTTGTCGAATGAAGGCAGTTTACGTCGTCGGGCGTTCTGCTCGCTTGAAGCAGGCTGTCCATGCGCGCCGGCGAGATTGACGCCCGCTACGGAAAGAACCGCGAGCGCCATCGCCAACAATATAAAGGCTGCCGCGGCGGTCGCCGCAATGTTCAACGATGTTGTAAGCTGCGAATTGATGAGGGTTGAAAGCATGGTGTCGCCCAAGCCGCCCAATGCTTGTGGCGTGATGTAAAAGCCCAGGCAAACAACAAAAACCAATATGCAGCCGCTTCGAACGCCCGGGATACTAAGAGGTACGAAGACCCGGAGAAAGGCGGTGAACGGCTTTGCGCCCATGCTGCGAGCGGCTGCCATCAAGGAAGTATCAATGCTCATCATCACGCTGACAATCGGCAAAATCATCATGGGCAACATGATATGCACCATGCCAACATAAACAGCGAAACGATTATAGATGAGAGACAAAGGGCTATCGATTATGCCCGAATTGAGCAACACGCGGTTGATCAATCCACTATCACCCAAGACGACAGTCCATGCGTAGGTCCGAACCAGAGCACTCGTCAGCCAAGGTAGGAAGACAAGCACCAGGAGGATTGGTCTTGCACGGCCGGCGATCGTAATCAAATAAGCCGTCGGGTAGCCGATGATCAAACAAAGTGCCGTGGCTATGAAGCTGATCTTGAAGGTCTGAATCAGGATCAGGACAAATGAGCGCTGTTCGAAAAAAGCGATATAATTCGCAAAAGACAGATTTGGCGCATTGAGGCTGGTCGCGAAAAGAAGGAGCATGGGTATGCCGAAAATCGCAAACAGCACAGCGAACGCTGGCAAAGTTAGCAACATCGGCGTGGACCGGATTCTCTGAAGTGTTGTCATGGATGCTGTCCTTCCGCTTTACGCAGCGACAAACCGGATGTCGGATCGAAGCCAATCAAGGCGAACCTCTTCGCCCGGACGGAAGACTTGCTGGCCCGATGCCACATGTTCGCGCGCGATCAGCGTCGCATTCCCAACCCGCACCCGGTACTTCCTCAAGGGTCCAGCATAGATCATATCGTCCACGATCCCCGAGACGGACTGTCTGTGGTCCGCATCTGCGCGCCTTGCTGCTGAAGGCACACTGACGCAAATGCGCTCCGGCCGAAGCATCGATACCATACCGGAAGAAGGAACAACGTCCGATTCAATCTTGAAATCAACGCTTTCGAGGATATTTGCTTCACCCAGGAAGTTGGCGACAAAGCGCGTTTTGGGGCGATCGTACAAGGCCTCCGGTGTATCGATCTGCTCGATTTGACCGGCGCGCATGACAACGATGCGGTCCGAAAGCGTGAGTGCTTCTTCTTGATCGTGGGTGACGCAGATGGTCGTTTTCCCAAACTCCTTGTGCAGCTCTTTGATTTCCACTTGCATCTGCTCGCGCAGATTTCGATCGAGCGCGCCCAGCGGTTCGTCCAGCAGCAAAATCGGTGGATCTGCAATCAAGGCGCGCGCGACGGCCACGCGTTGTTGCTGGCCCCCACTCAATTGTGATGGCATGCGCTCGCCAAACTCACCCAGGCGAACACGCTCAAGCATTCTTTTGACCCGCGACGCTCTGTCAGAGGCCTTGATGCCGCGCATTTCGAGCGGGAACTCCAAGTTGTGATGCACCGTAAGGTGCGGGAAAAGTGCATAGCTCTGGAAGACAATGCCTTGGTCGCGGCGGTAAGACGGGACTTCGGACACGGACTTGCCGGAAATGAGGATGTCTCCTCCGGTAGGGGTCGTGAAGCCGGCGAGCAGCATCAATGCTGTCGTTTTGCCAGAACCGCTCGGTCCAAGAATCGTAAGGAACTCGCCGCGCGAAACAGAAAGGGAGATATCCTTAACCGCAGCAACGGCCCCATAGATCTTGGAAACATTGCGAAATTCGATTTGAGCGGTATCCGGAAGCTTCTGCAACACTTCGTCCTCGGCAGGAAGATGATTTTTCAGATTCAAGTTCATTACGATACTCCAGCAGGACTGATGAGCAACTTTGGCATGCAGTCCCGTAAGGCAGGTAGTGGGAAGAGGTGGCGCTAACCTTTGACGGCCCGCGCCGACTGGACGAGCGCCACCGATAGATCGTTGGGGACAGAGGATTACTGAAGAATCCACTCATTCCAACGCTGCACAAGCCGCTCCTTGTTCGACTTTCCGTCCGATCCAACCTCGGCATACCATTTGGCGTTCATAGCGAAGCTGATCGCCTCGTAGTCGGGATGCGACGCAAGTTTTCGGGCGACATCGTCAGGAATCAATTTGAAGGCGTTCTTGTTCGTTGGGCCCTGCGCGATAAGCTTTGCAAACTCGGCCTGTCGGTCCGGGCGGCTTGTCAGCGCAATAAATTTTTGAGCATTTTCGGCATTCGGACTGCCCTTCGGGATGCACCAATAGTCCGTTGTCAGTTTCGCCTGGTTGCGGTTGATCTCGATTGGCCCACCTTCATCAATAAGGGTAAGTGCGCGCGCGTCATAGGACTGCACGATGTCGGCGATGTTGTCTCGCATGATCTGAAGAATTTCCGACCCGCTCGTCCACCATTTGCGAATGTGCGGCTTGATCTTGTCCAAGCTTGCAAACACGCGGTCGATATCCATCGGGTAGAGCTTGTCCATCGGAACGCCATCCGCGAGCAATGCTTCTTCCCAAGGCCCACTTCCGTATTCGCCGGTATTGATGGAGCGAACGCCAGGGAACTTCTTGACGTCCCAGAATTCCGCCCAGGTGGTCGGCCGGGGCTTTCCTGCCGGGAACTTCTTCGTGTTCCAGACCATATTCACCGAGTATACGTACGAAGCAAAGCCGTTCGGTTGCCTCCAGTTTTCTGCGATTGCTTCCAGGTCTTCCTTCTTCCAGATGGAATAATCGATCTTTTCGAGGTAGCCCTTGGCAGTAAGCGGATCGACATTGGTTTGACCAAGGTTGACGACGTCGGCCGAAACGTTTTTGGTATCGACCATCATCGCAATCTGTGTCGATGAGAAGTCCGCATTGACGCGCGTCACCTTGACTCCGGTCTCGGCCTCAAAGGACTCGACGTAAGCCTTCATCACCGCATCGCCCCAGTTGCCGCCGCTCATGTTGACTTTGAGCTCGCCGGTGGAGGCGGCCGTTGCACGGCCGGCCGCGGAAGCCAACGCGCCTACCGCAATTGCGGTCGAAGTAGCCTGCATGAACCGCCGGCGATTTATCAGAATGCTCATTTCGTTCTCCCTCTGTTAATTCCTTGCTCATGGCGCACGGGGATCTCACTTCATCAGTGTACGGCGAACACGACGCCGGCGATGTCAGACCAAAGCACGCGGTTCCTGCGTTTCCACTCGGTCCCGCATTCACCAAGACGGTGGCGCATAAACGATTGCAGTGTTCAGGCAGCAGCCTCCTCGACCGCTACCATCAATGTCCTAACGCAACACGATAAGGAATGCAACAAATGTTTTATAACGCTCAATATGCATCAAGCGTATTATTGATATCTGAGCCTTTGGTCGCCTCAGTTTACCATCTGCCGAACACTGCTGCCGACGCCAGCCCTACGGGAGCGCCTGCAGGCTCTGGACTTCCGGGACGTGGTTTTTAACCGTACCTGATTCAAATGGATCATTGACACAATAGCGACTCATATGTTTCATTCGGTTCCAAAGAGGCCGATTCATCCGCGTAAGCGCGGTCGCTGATCGGCATCATTTCACTCTGCGAACCGCCGGTCGAAGACACCAGGTAAGCTTTCAGGAAAAGAGAAGAGGTCAGATGGCATACTTGGGCAATAATGTGCGTGAGTATCGGTACAAGCTACTAAATGAACTGATGGATCGCGAGAACCTGGATGCTGTCGCTTTCGCAAGCACAGAGTTCTTTCAGTTCGCGACCAACTTCCAGACGGATGTCACCACCTGGGAGCGGCCAATTCTCTGTGTCGTCCCGAGGAACGGCGCGCCGTTTGTTGTCCTCAATGAGCTTTCGACAAACAATTGGCGATATGCGCACGAAGACGGGCGTCTTTGGGTATCCGACACAAGCTTTTATGCGGAGCATCCAGTCCTCTCCAATCGAATGCATCTTGTGCATGAATGGCCGGAGATGGTTGCCGAAAAACTACGAAGTGCAGGTCTCGGGAGAGCTCGCATCGGGACCGATGTTGGTGGCGGTCCATTGCAGAAGGCGTTCGCGCTGCTACCTGAGGCCCGTCCTCTAATGAAGACGCAAGAGTTTCGAGCGCTTCGTTGGGTCAAGCATCCCGAAGAGATCGCACTCATGCGCGAGATAGCGAGCTTGACCGACTGGTTACAGGATCGCTACCGGGAGAGTATCCGTCCGGGTCGGCTCCTGATGGAATTGGATATGATGATGGGAGCCGAGTTAGCGCAGGAGGCCGCACGACGCTTTCCAGCGCAGGATGTTGCCTTGCTCGACCTGTGGTCGATCTCGGGTCCACCGTCGGCAGCTCCACACGGGGACGGCAAGCGATCCGGTGCGATCCTCGAAAAAGGACACGTGATGATCAACTTGATTATCCCCCGCATTAATGGAGTGGTCGTGGAGAATGAGCGGACCTGGTTCTGTGGCAAGCCGGATACCCGGCAGGAACGCTTCTTCGAGGTCGCGCTCGCTGCAAATGAAGCTGGAATTGAAGCCGCTGTGGCGGGTCGACCGGTGTCGGGAATTGATGCAGCAGCGCAGGCAATCATCGAAAAAGCGGGTTTTGGAAACTACATCATGCACCGGACAGGACACGGCATGGGCTTGTTGTGCCACGAGTACCCCGGAGACATGGCATTCAATCACCGTGCCTTGCTCGAAAACGAAGTTTATTCGGTCGAGCCCGGATTGTATGTTTATGGACTCGGCGGCTTCCGACAAGACGATACGGTCGTCATCGGGGAAAAGCCTGAAGTGCTGACACGGGCGTCTAAGGATCTAAGAAGCCAGACTGTTCTGTGACACTTCGTCCCGACAGAATCTAGTCGCGATCGCGATTTTGCCGCTTTGCCCTTTGGTCATCGCTCCGGTGGAGCGGTGGCACGCCCAGAGCCGCGAACGGCCTACCATAAAGCTGCTAGTGGGATCGCTTGGCTAACACGGTCGCGCCCCGCAATCCGCACCCTCCAGGCCGGCGCCCCTGCACTGGTAAGACAAATGCCGCAAAACACTACGTACTGAAACATATGTCGCACACTCACAGGAGCGTTTGCATGACCGATTCTCGCTTTCAGGCCCAGGCCGAGCCGAACGAAAATCCAGTATACCGCCTTGATCTCAGTGCCAAAGCTGCAGGCAGAGAGAAACTCGGCCCATTGGAATCGACGTATGTGTATGCGCACGAAGGTGTCAGGCTCGCTTTGGACGTGGTTCGTCCGATGGGCGATAGCGCGGATCATAAGCGCAACACCATCTTGGTTATGACCTGTTATGGGCGCGGAAAGAAGGGCGAGCCGTCCAATCAATATGCGGATTTGTTCGTTCCAGAAGGCTATGCGGTGGTGGTTGGAGATGTTCGCGGTACCGGCGCCTCGTTCGGCGTTTGGCCAGGTCACCGCTCGCGCGAAGAAATCCTCGACTTTAGTTACGTGTTAGACTGGATCGCTGCACAGCCTTGGTCGACGGGCAATGTGCTTGCGTACGGCGTGTCCTACACCGCCAACTCTGCAGACCTTATTGCTTCGAGAAATCATCCCGCCCTGAAAGGCATCGTGCCGCGCTATGTCGACTACGATATCTTTTTCGAAACCTATCCAGGAGGTGTTCCGAACCTTACCCTCGACAGGTGGAGTCAACTGGTTGAATCGTTGAACAGAGACGAAAATAGCGAGATCAATGCTGATCGCGCCTCAACTCTCCGTGCGGGAATTCGTCCGGTGGGAAGCCAAGCGGAGTTGACGGCCGCGCTGCAAGAACACGGCCGCGCGCCGTCATTCCAGCCGGTCGAGCAAACCACGTCCTTTGACGATTGGCTCAGCAAACGTTCTGGGTTCGATTTCTCTCCACAGGCGTCGGCTGACCTTATCTCGCAATCGGGGGTTCCGATTCAAAATTGGGGCAGTTGGTTCGATTCTGGGTCGCCCCTCGGGTCTATCCGGCGATTTCTACTCCAGTCGAACCCCATGAACATCATTCTTGGTCCGTGGAACCATGGCGGCCGCAAACCATATGACCCACTGCGTGCTGATGTTCAGGACTGCGCTCCGATCATGGCGGCGCAACACGCAAATGATATTCGATTCATTGATGCTTGTTTCACGGGCGAGGCTGCTCTGCAGGCCGATAAAGTCATTCACTACTACACGTGCGGCGAGGGATCCTGGAAGTCAACGCGCTCATGGCCAGTCCCGGCCGTCCGACAACGATGGCATATGGCAAGTGGCTCGCGCCTGAGCTCATCGCCGAGTGACACGGGCTACGACACTCTGCAGGTTGACCGTGAACTGGGGGACGTCCTCTCAAACAGATGGGACACCAATGGTGGCATTGGAACATGGGAAATCGATTATGGAGATCGGCGACAGTTCGATGCGGCTCGACTGGCCTATACGAGCGAACCGCTGCAGAATGATTTGGAGATCACCGGGCATCCAGTTGTGGATCTGAACATAACCTCAACCCGTGAAGACGGTATTTTCTTCGTCTATTTGGAAGCAGTTAAACCTGATGGGACCTCCTGCTACCTTACAGAAGGCCAGTTGCGTGCGCGTCATCGGAAAGTATGGACTGCCTCGCCTTTCGGCGCGCTCGGACCACAACAAAGCTATTTGGAAAGCGACGCCGAGCCGCTCACACCAGGAGAACCGACCAGATTGGCGTTTACACTGTTACCGATTTCGGCGCTCATACCAGCGGACTATAGCTTGAGGGTGTGTCTAGCGGGAAGCGAGAGCACGAGTTTCGCCAATGTACCCGCTGACGGAGAACCGCCGCAGCTCAAGTTGCATCGCGGTCCTCACGGTTGCTACATCGATTTACCCGTTGTTGAACGGTGAGGGCAGTCTTCATCTCCCATAAAGAGAGCGGCGTCGTTAATTCGGCGTCGCCTCCAGCAAAGTGATAGTTTCCGACCCGACTTGGGATAGTCTCATCTTCGCTCGAAGCGCCGCGGAGAGCTTTAGAATTCACTCTCGTGCGGGTGGAGCGCCGTCGGGCGAACTACCTACAAAAGTCCGCGCCGATACAGAATGCGGACCCAAACCGACCGGCCGTCAATGTAGATCATGCTGAGCGTCTGGCATACATCGACGCGTTTCGAGCCGTGCATTTCAGTTAGCAAGGAAAGAAGGCGCGAGAGCCTGCGCGTATAGGCCTGCGAGATCGCACATCTCGAGGGTATAATGTTCGGCAGCATCCAAGAGGTTGATCCAACCAATGACCTCGTTCCGCCAAACGACTGCGGTATTCAATACACCCACGAGGCCCATTTTGATCAATGTTTCGTGGTCGGCAAAGTAGCGCTTCATGTCTTCGCAATCTTTGCCCAGAAAGTGCCGACCAGCGCCGACACGCCTACTCCACTCGTCATCGGCGAGGGGCTTCGTTCCTCCGAGGGGACTGTAATTGAGGTCGGTCGAGTAGATCCGCCGCATAACGCCTGCGGCTCTATCAACCTTGAGGAGGGTAAAGAGCTTGTGGCCAAATTCCTCCTGGAAAGCGTTGTCTGCCAATGCCATTAAGGCTTCGGAATCCGACAGGCGGCCGGCGCGCTCGTGAAATACGACGAGCCGTTGATACTGATCGTCTCTGAGATGATAGCCCATATCTTTCCTTGCAACTTCGCAATGGGGTTTGTGGGATTTTTCACCTGGCCGGGCCTTGAACAGACCGGCTGCAGTTTTTTTGACGTGGCTGATCGCTGCCCAGACGCACCCGTGGGTTCGGTCCCCGGACGACGACGTCGCACCGCTCGGCGACTTGAGGCCGCATTAGACGACGCGCATTGTTCCGCTTAGTGCAGCTCGCTCGTCACGAGCCGCATGTATCCGCCACTCGATGCGGTCTGGAAAAAGCTCGAAAACACTCGTCGCGAGGGTCCGGGAGTCTTTCCAATCCTTGAAGATTAGAGTGGTCTCGTCAAACAGCACCGCTTCTGCTCCACCCGCCAACGCGCCTTCGCCGATCATTCGATCCGCCGCTGCTTGTCGGTCACGGGAGGAAGCGCCGATGGTCTGCTTCACCCCACTGAACTCGCTGGAGAGCAGATGGTTGGCATGCGCTCGCGGTTCAGCAACCTCTACCACGACGCAGCCTGAGGCCGGCGCTTCGACAGAGAGTACCTTGCGGGTCTTCGCATCGCCAAGAGTGTGATGGAATCCACACGAGCGGTCATTGCGCTTCAAAATGCCGACCGCTTCGTCCAAACTTTTAGCATCAAGAATGGCGCGGCAAAGAACCTGTCGGGGCACGCCAGGTTTTTGGTCGTTCGGGGTGATCGCGTTGATCGTCTGGACCAGGCCGGTCTCGTTCAGGCGGAAGGTACCGCCCGGCAGCATGCCCGCGGTCATAAAGCTGCTCCACGCCGGCCCCACATCGGGCTCAATCTCCACCCAGAAATTGGCACCCAGCGATTCGGGCTCGCCGTCCTCATTGTGGGCGATAACCGCCGGCCCATTGCATTCAGCTGGTATTAGGACAGTCGTGCAGCCCATTCCGGCAACAGCTTTTGCCGCGGAGGCGGCGTCTGGAATCTGCAGATCAGTCTGGCAATTCAATAGGAAGATGGTCTCGAAATCCTTGCCGGCACCTTCTGCGATACCCTCGATTTCGCGCACGTAGCGGGGATATGCCGCGCGGGCTGCAGCTTCCAAATTCTTCAAATATTCCGATCCGCGCCATCGAGCATCTAGAGCGCGAAATTGCTCCGTGCCAAGCCGATACTCGAGGAAGCTTGTGGCATTGGCCTTCCCGAGCGCACAACCAATCGAGAAGGCGTCGCCCTTGGCGTGCACACTGGTTATGAGGTTTTTTGTCATTGAGTTCTCTGCTTTCCGCTTACTGTCGGTATGTTTCGGAGAGACTGCTGGCGCTGCCGTCAGAAGTGGGAGAGCGTTTGGTTTTCAGGTCGTGGCTCCCCTTCCGCTGCCAGGCCGCTCAGCCAAATTCATTGCGGCGCGTCGAGGCTAAGTATCCTGCATAAATCATTTGATACAAATTAATGCTTTATGAGTCAATTGCTTCATTCTCCGACTGAAAAGCTGTGTCGGCCCCCGGCTCTACGGCGCTCTTGCTAGATCGCTGATGCAATACCCCGGCCAGCCAAGGCAACGAGAGGATCCCTGAAGCAATTACGATCACTCAAGGGTGCAAAGGTCTGAGCGGTCGTTATTGTGACGGTAGTACACGAGTATTCTTCGGACCGCGTGATTACCGATATCGCCAGTAGGCTGGGTGATGCTCCATTCCACCGTGCGCCGATCAAAACATCGCACACCTAGATCCGTCAAACAAAAAATTTACAAGATCTTTACGTCCGCAATTCGCTGAGGATGGTACGTTCACTGCAGATCTGTGGCCGGGCGTAGCTAGCAAGGTTGATGCGGATACGCTCGGACCGCCGCAAATCCCGCAACGGAGGGTCAGCAGTCAATGGCAAGAAGAGCGCTCATCCTGCTTGAAGGCAACGGACATGGTACTGGTGAGCAATATGTCCAAGCTGCCAAGAGTTTTGGCCTTCATCCAATTACCCTATCGACCGATCCAGCTCAGTACCCCTATCTCGCAGCGGGAGGTGTTGAAGCAATCCAAGTCGATACAGACAATCTCCATGCGCTGATCAACGAATGCTCTCGGCTGGGTAAGACCTACGAAATTGTTGGCATTACAAGCGCCGAGGAGAAGGTCTACGCGACCGCCGGAAAGCTCTGCCAGCAATTCGATTTACCGGGACCAAACCCCGCTTCGGTCGAACAATGTTGCGACAAATTCATTCAACGTCGCCTGCTCGCTGATGGAGGCGTTCCGATACCTGCTTATCGCCTGGCCACTAACGCGGCGGAGGTTGAAAGCTGTGCCGCGGAAATCGGCCTGCCAGTGGTGGTCAAGCCTGCGATCGGGGGTATCGGCGGCATCGGTGTTCGACTGTGCCGAAACGTCGCCGAGTTGGCCGAACATACGGCCCATCTTTTAGGTGGGAAGCATACATGGCGGTCTTCACCGAAGATCCTGGTCGAAGAATTCGCACAGGGCCCGTTCTATGAAGCCGACACGATGGGAAATGAGGTCATTGGGATTAGCGCCGCCGATTTCGATCATCCACCACATTTTCTCTTTCGTGAGAGCATCTTTCCGGCCCTGCTGACTAACGACGAGCACGAGCGAATCTCCGACGTGGCGCTGCGCTGTTTGGGAGCTCTGGGACTTGGGTGGGGGCCAACCAACATTGAATTGCGGTGGACGACGCGTGGCCCAGTTGTAATAGAAGTCAATCCGCGTATTGCGGGCGGAACCTATCCTCGGCGGGCTCATCTTGCTTATGGTGTCGATCTCGTAACCGAGCACATTAAGCTTGCCACCGGCGTGGAATGTGACTTACGCACCACGTATCTCCAGACTGCAGCCGTGCGATTCCTACTCCCTGATCGCGATGGCACCCTCAGTTGGATCGACGGCGACAGTCGGGCGGCTGCCGTGTCGGGCGTTGTAGAGGTCAAATTTTATGTTAAGCCTAAGACGCAGATAGTCAGGAAAGGTGACTACCGGGACCGCATAGGACATGTGATCGCCGCTTCATCCAGCTTTGCACAGACCAAGGCCATACTTCAGCATGCGGTCGGTCTAATCGATTGGTCGATCACGCCATTCTCTACCTCTGGCGAAGAAGAACACGCCGTGCCGTTAAACTCCTCCAGCAGCCTCAAAGGCTCTAGGTAAAGGGCAATTCGCAATGAATATTGAGTTGCCCAGTGTAGATTGCAGAGACGTGCGTTCCTTTTAGCGAGGCAACACTTGATGACCACGGCGCAATTAATTTCCGCTCACCGAATAATCGTGAAGATTGGCTCCGCACTAATTGCCGACGGAGAAACCGGAGACATTCGCGGTTCTTGGCTTGAAACGATGATAGAAGATGTGGTCCGATTTTTCTCACGTGGGCAGCAGGTGATCATCGTGACCTCCGGTGCTGTCGCGGTTGGGTCACGTCACTTCAATGAGTTTGACGTTCCTCTGAGAAGTGAAGAGCGACAAGCGGCTGCAGCCATCGGTCAAGTTCGACTCATGCTTGCCTTCGAACAGAGCTTAAAACGGTTTGGATTTGGACTCGGACAAATACTATTGATGGGCGAAGATCTACGCAACCCGCATCGCCGACTCAATGTTCTGTCAACTGTTCGACAAATCCTCAAAGTTGGCGCCGTTCCCGTTATCAATGAGAACGACACAACCGCAACTGCCGACACCCGTTTTGGCGACAATGATCGTTTGGCGGCCCAGCTCGCAGAGTTGGTGCAGGCTGACATAATTATTTTGCTTTCCAACATAGATGGCCTCTTCACGGAAGATCCACACGACAACCCGTCGGCCCGTTTGATCACAGAGGTGCGACGCATTACCCCCCAAATAGAGGCCATGGCCGGTCATTCCGTCTCTCGTCATAGTTCGGGTGGCATGCTGACGAAGTTGATGGCAGCAAGGATCGCCATGGATGCCGGGTGTTACATGATCATCGCGAAGGGAAACAAATCTTACCCGCTGTCGGCCATCGAGAACGGTGGCCCATCAACCTGGTTTATCCCGTTTGCAAGGGATAGGAGCGACCGCCACACTTGTGGCGACAACCTACCGCAGGCTCAATAATCGTCCTGCATTGCTGATTATTGGTAGCGCTCTTTTCAGTGCACGTTGTAAATCGTTTTGAAGAGCGGCGGCTTATGCTGGCTGGCTTTTGAAGTTGAAGGGCAGCAGATCCTCGATATTGGCATCGTCGGGGCGCCGCAGCAGCGGTGTCCAGCCAAGCCCCAGCCACGCGCGCCAAAAAATCAGCACGCCGCAAGACAAGCGCATGACAGCGGCGGCAACCACATCAGATGGTGCTTCGAAAAACAACGGCTCAATCATTCCTTACATTGGTCGTGTCAACTTGGGTCCATTTCTGTTCTGGCCCTGACACACTGAAGACCCTTGTATTCTGTGGACGCCTGCGTAACCTGACTTTGCGTCACTTTGACAGCAATCAGATCGTCGACGGCACATTGATTGCAGGTGCATAACGAAGAACCGTACGACAATTGCCTCTCGCCTTTTTTTATTAAGGGCTCTAGATGAAGACCACTCGAACTATCCAAGGTAAGACGACAAAATTAAAAGTGGCTCCGCTCATCAGTTCGGACCCGCTGTTGTCGTCCAAGATCATAAATTTCATTGAGGGGGCACGCGCAGTCACCCCCGCCGAGGTGGAAGCAAACAGCATCACGCGTTATCGTGTTACAAAATTCTATCGTGAACAGATCATCAACAGTGGTCATTATGATCAGCTTAAATTCATCGTCGAGCCCTCATTCGAAGAGTTCGACGGTCCCGGCACTCTGGATACCAGCGGAGAGCACGAAAACACGGTCGCGCCCGGGTTTCAGCACAAGTACGCGCAAACAGGATTGTTGCTTGCAACGGACCGCTGCGCTTCATACTGCCGTTATTGCTTCCGCAAACGCATTGTCGGCAAGGACTCAGATGAAATCGCAGCTGACCTTGGGCAGATTGCGCGATACATTGGAGGTCATCCTGAGATGACGAACGTCCTGATATCAGGAGGTGACCCGTTCGTGCTCAACACCGCCAGCCTCCATGAAATTCTTGATCATCTGCTGCCATTCCCACATCTGAATTCCATTCGTTTTGGCACAAAAATGCTCGCCTACGCGCCCCAAAGGTTTGAGGATCCTGCTCTAGTGGCCTTGTTCGAACGGATCCATGTAGCTGGAAAATCCGCAGTGATCGTTACGCATTTTGACCATATCGGCGAAATTTCGGCCGATGCGGAGCGAAGCATTCGGTCATTGCGGGCGCGTGGTACGCAGTTCCTAAACCAGTGCGTGCTTCTCGCGAAAGTCAACGATGACCCCGACATTTTGGCCGCGACCTTCGCCAAGTGTCACCATATGGGTGTCCGCCCATATTACCTATTTCAAGGCAGGCCGGTGAAAGGTGCATCGCATTTTCAGGTTCCACTGCGCCGCGGCCTGGAGATTTCGCATGGCATCAACCAACGCCTGAGCGGCATTCAAAAGACATTTAAATACATCATGTCGCATTACACTGGTAAGATCGAGATTCTCGACTTTGGAACTGATGGCCGCGTCTATATGCGATATCACCAAAACAAGGCTTCAGAAAAGATCGGAAAGATCTTTTCCCGGCCGAACCTCGAAGGCGCCTGCTGGTTGGACGATTTGCCCGAAGGATGAGATCTGAGGGCGCCAATGCAAACTACCAAATCATTCCCTGTGGAAGTACCGTGGACGGCGATGATGAACTCTCCCGCCGTGCGGCAGAACCAGTTTTTACGTTGAGATCTTCAGGAAGCATGCGCCGCTGGAGCAGAGACGCCAGGAGCATGACGGTGAGCAGGCATAAAAGGTCTCTGAATCACCTGAGCAGGCGCAAGAAGTTGTAGCCAACGGCAGCCAGAACGGCATCGACGGCATCTCCTTTTGTCCGGCGAGATAATTGCGATCCATCCGATGCTCGTTCTTGATGTGGCCGATGACGGGCTCGACGGCTGGCTCTCGTCGCATCTGTCGTTTGATGGCCGGCGTCACGCGGCGCTGTTGTGGCTTGTGAAGACCCGCAGCTTGTGACTCTCAGGTGAATTGTGGCCGCGATATCCGGCATCGGCCAGGTGCGGACAACTCGTTGCCGATCGTCTCCTCCATGTCGGGGATGATGGTCTCGAGGGTGCGCCCATAATAGGGGTTCCTGGCAGTGCCATGGCATGGAGGGCGAACTGGCCGCCTTTGGAGAGCGGTTCAGTATCGAGGCCACCGAGACTTGACGCCAAACTCGTAGGGCTTGTGCGCCTTGCCTTCGGATGCATTCGACTTCGTCGTAAGCGCTCATTTCCATGCGCGTTGACGCGGCCCGTTTGACCGGGGTCGCCGTCAGACGGCTGCCATTGGATCATGCAGCGGCGGTTTCAGCGTTTCAGCGAAGTTGAAGGGCAGCAGGTCGGTGATGTCGGCTTCGATGACACGCTGCGGTAATTCGGTAAGGACGTGACGCAGATAAGCCAAGGGTTCGATGCCGCAGGCGCGGCATGTCAGCATGAGGCTGTAGATGACGGCACTGGCCTTGGCTCCGTCCACGGTGTCGCTGAACAGCCAACTCTTTCTTCCCGTGGCAAAAATCCTGATGTCGCGCTCAAGCAAGTTGTTGTCGATCGGCATCCTGCCGTCTTCTGTATAGCGCGTCAGGTACTCCCATTGGTTCAGGGTGTAGGACACGGCATCGCCAAGCTTGGTATCGGGCAAGACCTTCGGCGCGATGTCGTCGAGCCATGCCTTGAGAGCGTTCAGGATGGGGACGCTGTGTTGCTGGCGGAAGCGGTGGATGCAGTGATCTCGCGTTTCGTCCTTATCCGGCTTCTCATTGCGCGCCTGGCTTTCAATCCGGTAGAGCTGCGCGAAGAACTTGAGCGCCTGCTCCGGCGGACCGCCGCCTTTCTTCCTTGCCTTGAGCGCGTCGACGAAGCGACGCCTGGAATGGGCCATACACCCAACATGGGTCGCGCCGTTCAATGTGCGCCAGGCGGTGTAGCCATCGCTCATCAAGATGCCGCGGTAGTCGCCGAGGAAGGCCTGCGGATAAATCTGGCCGCGGCCGGGTTGATAATCGAGCAGCACGATTGGCTCGCCGCTGTCTTCCCCGCTCCTGTATGCCCACATGAAGGATGTGCTGGTGGCTTCCTTGTCCTTTTCCTTCAAGACCTGGACCGTGGTCTCGTCACCATGGATGAGCGGCTGCGCCCTGAGCCGCAATTTCAGGGCGTCATAGATTCGGGAGAGATGCCTCTCGCTCGATCCGATCACCCAATGCCCGAGAGCGCCGCGGCTGACGGGAACACCGGCACGCTCGAAGGCCTGGGCCAGGCGGTAGAGCGGCGTGCCATCGACATATTTATGGACGAGCGCGAAGGCCAGTGTCGAGGCCGTGGCGATGCTGCCCGGCAAGGCCTGCGCGGGCATTGGCGCGAGAATGACAGGCGTGTTGATGCCGGTGCGGTCGCAATGGCGGCAGGCATACTTGAACATGGGGTAATCGCGGCGCGCGTCACCCGATGCTAGGCACGAAATGTCTACTGGCGGGGGTGGTTGCCCCCGATAAGATGGAAATACGGGCTCACGATTGGAACCGGGCCCAAACATCAAATGGAGGCAACCGTGGACCAATATATAGGGCTGGACGTTTCATTGAAAGAAACTGCAATCTCGATCCGACAGGAGGGGAAGCGGATCTGGCGGGGAAAGTGCCCATCCGACCCAAAACTTTTGTCGGAGATGATCCGCAGGCACGCCCCTCACGCCAAGCGCGTTGTATTCGAGACGGGTCCGTTATCTACGTGGTTCTATCATGCGCTCACGGCCGAAGGAGTGCCGGCGATCTGCATCGAAGCGCGGCACGCCCAAAGGATTTTGGATGAGACGCTCAACAAGACGGATGCCAATGACGCGGATGGCTTAGCTCATTTGGCCGAAGCCGGATTCTACAAGACGGTTCGGGTAAAGGCATTCGACAGCATGCTGACACGCACGCTGGTGACCGCTCGCAATCAGTTGCTCAGCATCTCGACCCAGCTCAGCAATCAAATTCGCGGTCTGATGAAGACTTTCGGTCTCATTGTCCCGAAAGGGAGGGGGCGAATATTTGACGGGAACGTGAGACAATTCCTGGATGGGAATGACGCCTTGGCTAAGATCATATTGCCTCTGCTCGACGCCTGGTGCGACATACGAAGACGCGCTGCCGGTCTTGATCACCAGTTGCTCGCGGCAGCACGGGGAAGTCAGGAGACCAAGCTTTTGATGACGATCCCAGGGGTCGGCGCCGTCACCGCCATCTCGTATGTCGCCGCAATCGAAGACCCAGACAACTTTAAAAAGTCGCGCTCCGTTGGCGCCTGGCTTGGATTGACAACGCGGCGTTATCAATCAGGAGAGGTCGATTATGACGGCCATATCTCGCGACGAGGCGACAACCGTCTGCGTGGGCTGCTTTACGAAGCGGCGATGGTGCTTCTTACAAGAACCAGTGCTAGGACCGAATGCAGTCTGAAGAATTGGGGGCTCAAGCTGCGTGACCGGCTTGGCTTCAAGCGCGCTGCGGTGGCGGTCGCCCGAAAGCTTGCCGTCATCATGCATAGTATGCTCAAAACAGGAGAAATGTTCAACGCATTGGCTGGCGCTCCCGTATAAAGCGAAAGTACCTGCCTTAAACCTCAACGCGTCAAATCTGATTTGAGGCGTACTCAGCGTCCGTGCCACGGACGTGGGTTGGATCATTCCGTATGTTGCGGCTGCAGCTCGTTGAGACTTGCGTTTTGAACAAAGGAAGGTCCACCCTGCGAAGACCCATTATGCGGCGATCCTATGTCGACCGCGAAGACAACCCTGCCCCTGGCACCGGATGGCTGTAAAGAAAAAAACGACGCTGAGGCCCGATCTATCGAATTGATACGCCGTTTTGCGTGCTGCAATACGGTGCGATACTGAATGGCCAAACCAACTTGACTAATGGATTGCGATTAGACAACCGCACATTCTGCAGGACCTTGGCCTTCACCTCGATATGGAGCTGCTCGGTGACCGCCTCACCCATGCGATGCATCTGGTGACGGCAGCAAGGGCAGGCCTTCTGATCGTGGGCAATGTCATATTCGACGCGCTCGCGCGGCAGGTGTTCCGGCAGGGGCTTGCGGCCACGCTTCTTGCCCTCCGGCCTTTCGGTCGATGGCAAGCCGGTGTCCGGCAGGTGGACGACCTCGCCATCTTCTCCGCTGGCGTCGTCATCGGCAACCTGCTCGGCTTCATCGAAGAGGCGGTCCACGTGCTTTTCGCTCTTCGGCGCAAAACGATGCAGCCGCGCCAGCACCAACTCTTCCTCGAGCTTGACCACGCGTTCCGTGAGCTGACGGTTTTCCGCCTGCAGCGCCGCAATGCGCGCCATCAACTCCTCAACAGTGGGTTCGCCGGGTCGGATCATCAGATTCTTGAATCTGAACCGTTTCGCCCCGTCAACCGCAGACGTTGCGAACTGTCAGCCGGCGATCTGGTATTGCCGAACCGGATGGCGGACCATCGCGTCGATATCAATGCCGTCGAGAATCCAGTGTAATTGCTCGGTCGTCAGCGTTACCACCATCATCTCCCGACGTGGCCACCGGAACCGGTCTTCCGACAATCGCTTCAGCACCATCACAAAACCGGACCGATCGAAGAACAGGAGCTTCATCCGGTCACGGCGGCGATTGCAAAAGGCAAAGACCGCAGGCGCAAACGGGTCCAGCGCCATAGTCTCCTGCACCAGGACCGCAAGGCTGTTGATGCCGGCGCGGAAGTCGATCGGTTCGCGATGCAGGTAGACCTTGAGATCAGCGCCCAGTCTGAACATGACCCAAAGCTCCGATGATTGTCCTCAAAGCATCAGCATCACCGGATTCCAGCGTCAGCTTCACGCCGTTTGGTAGCAACGCGCTTATTTTGGAAGAACCTGACAGATTGGCCTTCCCCAGTGACGCCGGTTGGTCTTCCCTAAACGCGACCGGCATCTCCAACGAGGAGGTCCCGACAGGCAGGCTGCAGTCTGCCGCGACGACCGGGATAAACCGCGAGCTTGCAGATCCCGCCGAGAAGCGAGCCTCCCTGGCATCCTTGACCCATTTGCGCAGTAGGTTGGCATTGATCCCATGCGTAAGCGCAAGGCCGGATATCGACACACCAGGCTCAAGGCAGGCCGCAACAAGCCGCTCCTTTGATCCCGGATCATAGCGGCGTCGCCCATCACGTCCCACCAACCGCACTCGCAGTTTCTGCTCTTCGTCACTCATATTTGGTGTCCACCTATTTTAAGTGGACACTTCATGCGGCAGAGAATTCAACGCGAAAAGGCGCAACGAAATGAGCGCTTACACTTCGTCGGCGTGAGATGTCGCGGATCGTTCGCCCGAGATAGGTCCTTAGCTTGGGCAGCGCCGTCCCAGCCCGCTTGAACTGTTTGGCATGGGGATACCGCTGGTGCTGGATCAGGGCGAATTTTCCCAGCCGTCTGGCGCAGATCGAGCGCCACCCTGCGAGCCAGCCACACGAGCCGCTCCGTGCCCGGTCAATGAGCTTGGCGGCGGTCGGAAACATCATGTTCTTGGACTATTGTATCGACGATCGCCTGCCGCGTGTCCGACGACTTCATCGCACCGGTCTTGACGCCACCAAGAGGCTCTCCTGCAGAAGCGCCTTTATCCGCTACTCGCCCATGCGTTGGCGCCAGCCATGCGACAAACTGCATTTGCGCTGCCATCAGCGACGAACGATCGAAACGGCAATGTGTGTTGGAAGAATGTCCCGCCGCAGAAATACTGGAGAGGCTGTCGAGGTAGTGGCGGCATACCGGCTCCATCGGAATAAATCTCACCATATCGTTCTTCTAGAACGGCCAATCGATTGTCTGCGCCAACCAGATAAGGTCGTGCTTCAGATCAATGATCTGATCAAGACGAGACCGGAACGGATCCTGCTCCCGTCTCGCGCCGTTCACTAGGTCTCGACATTTGTTGGCTCCCATTGTTCCTGAGGCAATGCGACAGCTTTCTTGCGACACCGATTAATGGGACACGTACGATGTACCGGAAACATCAACTACTTCCGGATAATTCACGGCCGACTACCTTGGCCTCGTTTGACGAACTTGACAGATTCAACTTCAAATAGACGCTGCATAGGCCCTTCAAAAGTTTTACAGAATCTTTGCACAAGCAACCCGCCGACAATGATACGCTCACATAAACTGAAGAAACGCGTTGAGTGAGAGAGGGACTTTGCAATTTGCCCTCAGATCATCCAGAGCGTCAACGTCGGAGCTCCGCGTAAATGGCAAGAAGAGCGCTCATCCTAGTTGAAGGTAGTAGAGGTAATGGTCCTCTGTATATTCAAGCTGCCCAGCGCCTTGGCATTCAACCAATTACTCTATCGGTTGACCCAGCTCAGTACGACTATATTTCGGCAAAAAGGGTACAAGCGATCCGTGTCGATACAGGCGATCTCGATGCAATGATTCATGAGTGTACCCAGCTACGTGCGACTTATGACATCGCGGGCATCACTGGGTTCGCGGGCCGAGATGAATCGGTCTATGTGACAGTCGGGAGGCTCTGCCGCCATTTCGATCTACCCGGACCAGACCCAGCATCGATTGAACAGTGCTACGACAAATTCGTTCAACGTCAACTCCTCGCACGGGCGGGCGTTCCAATACCTGCCTACCGCTTGGCAACGGATGCAACGGACGTTGAAAGCTCTGCAGAGGAGATTGGTCTGCCGGTGATACTTAAGCCAGTCACTGGCAGCGGCAGCAGCGGGGTCCGATTATGCCGCAACATCACGGAGGTGGCTGAACACACGACTTATCTGCTGGGCGGTAAGCACATCTGGCGATCTTCGCCAGGGATACTAATCGAAGAGTTCGCTCAAGGACCATACTATAGTGTCGACACAATGGGGAATGAGGTCGTTGCAATTGGCACCGCCAAATTTGGCAGCCCACCGCATTTCGTCGTTCGTGAGAGCATCTTTCCGGCGCCCCTAACTGATGGTCAATGTAAGTGCATCGCCGATGTTTCACTAAGCTGCTTACGAGCTCTCGGTCTTGGTTGGGGGCCAGCGAACATTGAATTGCGGTGGACGAAGCGAGGTCCAGTCGCTATTGAAGTCAATCCGCGTCTTCCGGGTTGGACCACTCCTCGGCTGATTCAGCTGGCTTATGGTGTCGATCTTATCAATCAGCACATCAAGCTTGTCATAGGCGAGAAATGGGATTTGAGCCGAAGACGTTCGCAGACGGCGGCCGCACGATTCCTAGTTCCTGATACCGATGGCATCCTCGATTGGATCAATGGCGATAGGCAGGCAGCCGCTGAGCCCGGTGTCGCCGAGATTGAACTGTACCTTAAACCGAAGACGCCGTTCGTCAGGAAAAGCGATGACCGAGACTCGATTGGACACGTCATTGCCACCTCACCCAGTCGCAGTCAGACCGAGATCATACTTGAGCGTGCCGTTAACCTAATCAGTTGGTCGATTACACCTTTTCCGAACATTGGCGAACAGGAACAATTGTAAGCATCTGCTCGAGCAGCTTTTGAGATGCAGTACGCATTCGGCGAGGACCGCATTAATTTCGTATTTGCTCGTCAAAAGCTCTCGCAAGGGATATCGACGATGCGGTGCTGGCGCTGTCGTGGCTTGTGAAGACCCGCAGCTTGTGACTCTCAGGTGCATTGTGGCTCCGCCGTGTGCGGCGTCTACGCCCCATTGATTTTTCAGTTTCAGCGACTCAATAGTGTTCCCTAAGGCCGGATATGAGCTCAGGATAGTATCTGACGAGCTCATTGTGAGGTCTTGATGCGAGCGGCATAAGCCCATGGCATCAGAGCGTCGATATCTTTGGCAAGAGGCCATTGGCGAGACGGGTGAAGAGATCCCACAGATAAGCGTAGGGCTCCACGCCATTCATTTTGCATGTGCCAATCAGGCTGGCGAACTGGGCCCAGTTGCGTCCGCCTTCATCATGGCCTGCAAAGAGCGCATTGCGGCGGTTCATGGCAATGCCCCGTTCATTCGTATGCCCACGCCGAGGACCGCCTTGCTTTGTCACGGTGATAGCGATGTTTTGCTGAGGTGAGCGGTATCGCCACGTTGCTAACAACGAGGATAACGACGTGTCTATCCATCAGCTTGAGATTTTGGCGGGCAGTATGCGGCGCCGGAAGTTCACACGAACTTCCAAGGAATCGATCGTTTCGGAGACGCTGACTGGCGAGATGACGGTGACGGAGGTTGCGCGACGTCACGACGTTGATCGGTCACTGGTTTATCGGTGGCGTCGTGAGCTTGGTGTTGCAGAGAGAGCGGAAGAGCCGCGCGCCTTCGTTCCGGTGAAGGTACAACAGGCGCCGGACTCGGCAATGGGAATGCCGGCTGCGACGGCGTCTTCTGCGATCGAAATCCATGTTGGCCGGGGCCGGTCGGTGCGGGTCACTCGTGACTTTGATGCCTCGACGTTGTCGCGCGTGCTTGATGTGCTGGAGGGACGATGATCCCGATCAGTTCGAACGTCAGAGTGTGGATTGCCAGCGGTCACTGCGATATGCGCAAGGGTATGCAGGGGTTGGCTCTCATCGTGCAAGAGGGGCTTAGCCGCAATCCGTTCCAGGGCGACGTTTTTGTTTTCCGCGGGAGAAATGGTCGATTGATCAAGGCCCTATGGCATGACGGTGTCGGACTATCGCTTTATGCCAAAAAGTTAGACCGCGGGCGGTTCGTCTGGCCGTCTGCGGAAGGCGGCGCGATAGCGATATCGCCTGCGCAGCTTTCTTATTTGTTGTCCGGAATTGATTGGCGCCATCCGCAGGAAACCTCTCGTCCGACGAAGGTCGGATAGCATTATTATATTGAAAATGTTGAGTGAATCTGATCAGATGGCTCATGGTATCGAAGCCCTCCGATCTTCCTGCGGACCTTACAAGCGCCTATCGGGCGCTGCTTTCCGAGCGTGCGATCCTTCAGGCCGAACGCGATGTCGTTGCCGCCGAGCGGGACATCGCGGTGGCCCAAGCTGCCAATGCACAGGCCATGCTGTCGGACAGCGAGGCGCTGATCGTCAGTCTGGAACTGGCGATCGAAAAGCTCCGGCGCGAACTGCGCGGTCAGAGGTCCGAGCGCACGGCGCGTCTGAATTACAGCTCGAAGAGCTCGGTGCGACGTGAAGTCGCTTGAATAATTGTTCGAAAGGGAAAGGAGAAAAACCACGCAGAGAACCTGACGTTCCGTCGTCTGTAGCCTACCGGCACATGCGGGATTGGCAACAATCCGGTGTGAAGCTGCCGGGACAATGTAGCCGGGCCCTCGGGCCGTGCGGAAGCCGTGAGGTGGAGGCATCATCTGCGAGCATCGACGCGGATCGGGCGCTAGGCTGGGCGGTATGACCAACTCAAGTGAACTGCTGTACTCGTCGTCATCGAGAACAAGCCAAAGATGCTGACAGGCTTGAACCAAAAGGTGCACGGTCGGATGCTTCCCGCTAGTTTGGAAGCACACGGACAACATGACCGCCGGCGAAAAGGCAGGGTCTAACCCGCTCCTGTTATTCAAGTGAAACACGGTAAGCCCGTATCCCCGCCCGGCAACGGGCAGGCCGACCGCAAGGAACGCTGTCGGAGGTGCGGGTAAAGGATGTTGGAGAAAGCGAAGGCCGTGCTGCAATGGCGCGGATAGGGGTTATGGGCAACCAACATCACCCCGCCCGAAAGGGAGCAGACTTCCGACTGGTCTCTCATCGCGAGAGAACAGGCAGAACCCTTACAGGAGGAAAAGCAAATGGCGGTCATGAAAATGACTGGTGCAGCCTCCCGCGGAACGGCGGACTGGAACCAGATTGACTGGAGCAAGGTTCGACAATCCGTGCGGCGGCTGCAAGTGCGTATCGCGAAAGCAGTTCGGGAACGCCGCTGGGGCAAGGTAAAAGCCTTACAACGGCTGCTGACCCACTCGTTCAGCGGCAAGGCATTGGCCGTGAAGCGAGTAACGGAAAATAGAGGAAAGAGAACACCCGGGGTGGACCGGACCATCTGGGACACACCCGGGAAATGCATCGGAGGATTATCGTCACTCAAACGGCGAGGGTACGGGCTGACGCCAATCCATTCGATCCGGCGTGGGATGGTTACTTCGCCCTACGGCGACACCAACCCTCGCCACGAGCGGATAAGCTCGATCCACGATCCCACTCCCTTTTATTATCACCGGAACCGGTGGCTCTCGTCGCTGAGGGCTTAGCAGAGGCTTGAGCTGCATGCCGGGAAACTGGCACGTGCAGTTCTAAGCTCAGAGGCTGCCTCAAAAAGAGGTGGGTGATTTCAACAGGTTATGATTCCTTCGGATTTGCGAGATTCGATGGAGAACACGATGGCCTGGACCAAAATCACCCGTCGGCAATATGCCCGGCGAACGGCACGCTACGTAAGCGATATGACGGATCGGGAATGGGGTCTGGTTCAGCCTTTCCTGCCAATGCCGCGCCGCTTGGGCCGCCCGCGGACCACGGATTTGCGAGAGGTGGTGAATGCCCTGCTTTACATCGCCACAACTGGTTGCCAATGGCGGATGCTGCCGAAGGATTTTCCACCCTGCTCGACCGTCCAGCGCTATTTCTATGAATGGAGAGCGTTGGGACTTTGGCCACGCATCAACCATCGTCTCGTGATGGAAACGCGCGAGTTGGAGGGCAAGGAGGCAAGCCCGACGGCCGGTGTGATCGATAGCCAGAGCGTCAAAACCACCGAAAGCGGCGGCATCCGGGGCTATGACGCGGGCAAGAAGACCAAAGGCCGCAAGCGCCATATCATCGTCGATACGCTCGGCCTGATGGTCGCTCTCATGGTGCACAGCGCCGACATCCAGGATCGCGACGGTGCTCCCGATCTCCCGAAATCCATCCGCCACAGGTGGCCATGGTTACTGCATGTCTTCGCCGATGGTGGCTATGCGGGCGATAAGTTGAAGCGGCGACTGAAAAAGATCGGGCGCTGGACGATCGAGATCATCAAGCGCTCAGACAAGGCGAAAGGCTTCGAGGTTCTGCCGCGTCGATGGGTGGTCGAACGGACCTTCGCCTGGCTTGGCAGATGCCGCAGATTGGCCAAAGACGTCGAACGCTCCATCGCATCAGCCGAAGCGTGGATCATGATCGCCCACATTCGTCTCATCACCAGACGGCTAGCAAGGTATGGATATCGTTGAACGCTTTTCGAATCCGACTCTAAGGGGGGTGCGGCCCGGAAACGGGCCGCGCCTACCCGACTGATGGCCGCGACGGAGGATGAAGTGGCGGCCCAGGCTGCTGCCGCCAGAACGTCGAGCGTGCGTTCGTTCACACGCAAACGGCCGGTGCGCAAACCCTGGCCAGAGGATGCCGAGCGCGAGCGCGTGGTGATCGATCCCCCGACCATCTGTGCTGCGGCGGCGGGCCGCGCCTGTCGAAGCTGGGCGAGGATGTCAACGAGACACTGGAGGAGATACCGCTGCCGCTTCAAAGTGATCGAGACGGTTCGGGAGAAATTTACCTGCCGCGATTGCGAGGCGATCAGCCAGGCGCCAGCACCGTTCCATGCCACGCCGCGCGGCTTCATCGGTCCGCATCTGCTGGCGACGATCGTCTTCGACAAATTTGGGATGCACAGTCCGCTGAACCGCCAGAGCACAAGGTTCAAATGTGAGGGCATAGACCTGTCGACCTCGACGTTGGCCGATCAGGTCGGATTTGGAGCGGCACCTCACGGATCACATTAAAGGAGCGTCCAAACGAGTGACAGGCTCAGGCGACTCCGCAGCGATTGGCAGAGGCACGAACGCTGGCTCGACACCATGCGCTCTGACGGCAGTGTTACGGCAGTATAAGAATGCAGTCGCGAGCCTGACGCCGCCAATCGGAAAGCTGGTTCGCTATTACGCCGTGACGACGCGCGACATCAACAACACGAACACCAGGCTCAAGGCTTTCCGCCACAATTCGAGCCTTCACATCATCCGGCGACCGCCGGTTACCGCGGCGCGGCTCAACAACCTCGTACCGACCAACAAATCCATCATCCATCATTCAGCTTCCATATGCGCCTGGAAACCTTCTCGCATTCGAACCTATGCTGCAAAAAGCAGCCGAACCGATGGGACACAGACGGGGCTTACGCTCCACCGAAGGTGGAGGTTTTATCTTGCTCACAAGAAGTCGTCGCCATGATCGGCGAGAACTTCGAATTAGTCGAGAGGTAACCGCCAACTCGGACAATATCGCCGAAGGCAAACTGGTTTATCTCCGTGGCGGCAGTGAAGATGGCAAAAGGCCTGACCGAAAATGGGATTGACGATCTTCAAGATCTCCTCGCCGACATACGGTCAGCCGAGCGTCCCGACGCCAGATGTTCAGCAAACCGCGATCGCCAAGTAAGTCGCCAACTGGTGCGAACCCAAAGCTGCTGGTGAGAAGGTCTTCCCCACGTCTCTACCTGCTTTGCAAAAGCCGCCCTGCCGTTGATGCGTTGGTTTCAGCACGCTCCATCCGGCTCAAAAGCAATGGAAACCAGCACCTATCTCGTGCGCATCGTTCCAGATCCCGACATTTGCGGTGATCGAGTTGTATGCCCGCGGTCGACAGTACGCATCCTAGGTGGTCTGCTCAGATGTATATACACCAACTACCAAGACTAATAGTTGAGCAGGTGGGCACATTCCGAATATCCTTCTATCCGGAAATTAACAGGAAAATGACAGGAATGAATGTACACCGTCTGCGGGAATAGTGATCCCATGCGGTTTACAAAGCTCAGAGAGTTCGGTGCAAACGACACCTTCCGCGACAAGTGCTCGTGAGTGTGTGAGCAAGCATACGGAAGTGGGACCCGAGTGGTTCGATAGTGCCGGGTCTACGTTTCGACCGCCGCCTGCATAAATACAAGGTCTACTTACCCGTCCAAGAGGTTAATACCGCATGCTGCTGGTTAGCCAATTCGCTACGGTCGCGATGGGAGTCGTCGCTTAACGAATTCACGCAAAATATGAGATTAAAAATGGTTGAACTTGAAACAGTAGCATCCTCATTGGCGCCGCTAGAAGACTCTGGCTGGTCATCGATTCCTACAGTGACAGAGCTATTTGACTGGGAATTTGCGACGAACTACCGAGATCCCATGCGGCCGGTTCTCCTACGTGGAGGCTGTGCAGCCTGGAGTGCCTGTCAGCGCTGGTCACCTGAGTATTTTGAGAAAGTCGCCGGGTCAATGATTGTACCCACCAAAACGCTCGACGGCAGCGAGATTAAGGTCTCTTCTTGGGAACTAGCAAAATACGCCCGGTTTGTAATGGAGTCACCGTCTTGCCACGATGGAGCCTCTTCATTGAACGCGAGAGCGGCACCCTACTGCCACGACATCCCCCTACTGGGCTTAGTGGAGAGCTTGGCGGAGGACTGTCAGCCCTTCCCGGTTAACTTTGTCAGTTCGTCTTACCGCCGGCACTGGTGGCGCTATACGCAGTTTTTCATGGGTCCGGAAGGAACCGTTACCCCCCTCCACTTCGATACGCTGCTTAGCCATAACCTATTTTTCCAAATCTTCGGTGCGAAGCAGTTCACCATTCTCCCACCCAGCCAAGCCACCCGCTGTGCACGCCGAGGTTGGCGGTGGTTTGATGTGGACCCGGAGCAACCGGACTATGTGCGCTTTCCGCAGTACAAGCGAGCGACACCCCTCGTAATCACGGTAAATCCCGGTGACATCCTTTATATGCCGCCCGGAACGCTCCATCACGTTCGCAGCTTATCGGCCTCGATTTCCTTCAACATCGATTTTCACACGAATCGCAGCGTATTAGATGCGCTAACGCAGGCAGACAAGGGCATGCCGAAAGAGGTCATTTTTTACAACGCGGTCACCGCGCTGGCGGTAATCAGCAACGTACCGGAAGCTATCACGTTTCCCCTATATCGGCCCTATCTGAGCTATGTGAGTTGACAACAGTGAGCCGCACGAGCTCGCATACGGGATTGCTAGATCAAACCTGCTGCGGTAGTGAGGTGTTGCCCGCTGAGCTGTTCCTCCGACGGTCGCTCGAACAAGCCGATTGCACCGGGCGGGGGAACTGACGGGAGTTTGGGTTCCAGATGAGACCCATGAGGCGATCCGCGATCTGGTCCGGGCTCGTGAGGCTGCAAACGACGCCCTGAAGAAATCCCGCCAGCAGTTGCAGGCTTTCCTGCTGCGTCGCGGTCATATTTATAGCGGCCGCTCGCCCTGGACACAAGTCCATCGGCGATGGTTGGCAGAGTTGTTGTTCACCCATCCCGCCCACCACATCGTTCTCGCAGAATACATTCAGACCATCGAAGACGCTGAGGTTCGGGTAGAGCGGCTGACCAAACAGGCCGCCGCGACTGTGGTCTCCTGGTCGATGGCGCCAGTCGTCGAAGCCTATCAAGCAATGCGCGGCGTCTCGCTCCTCACAGCGGTGACTTTCGTGGTTGAAATCGGCGACGTCAGGCGCTTCGAAACGGCTCCGCAGCTGATGGCGTATCTGGGGTTTGTGCCGTCCGAGAGCTCGACTGGCGAACCGGTGAAACGCAAGGGTATCACCAAGGCGGGAAGTACGCGGGCCCGCCGTGTTCTGAGGGCGCGTGGACGTATAGATTACCCGGCCCGGGTAAGTCGGGCCATTCAGGCAAGACTGGAGGGGCTGCCACAGCCGGTCCGCGAAATCGCCTGGAAAGCTCAGATCCGGCTATGCGCACGCTATCATCAACTTATCGGCGCGGGGAAGCTCAAGGCAGTAGCCACCATCGCGATCGCTCGGGAAATGGCGGCGTTCCTGTGGGCTATCGGTCAAGAGGTCGCTCCCGCGGCATAAGCGTGATCAACGCCAACCTCAATACATGAAAGGAAGCAGCTAATCAGCATTCGCATATATCTGCTGATGTATAAACTTGGGGGCAGAGCCCCGGTGGGGAATCCTCGCCAAATCCAAGTGGCAAGCGTTGAGCCCATGCCCGATCGTAGACAGAGGCAGCCCCAGACGAACCTGTCAAGCGAATCGAGGAATTGACCCCTCTGCCGAATTGAAGAACTGACCCCCTCATTTGTTTGCAGTTTCGTTGGTTTCAAGCGCCGCTCCGGCCTTCTGCAGAAGGCCGGAGCGGCGCTTTTCGCGAAGTCGGTAGCTATCGCCCCGAATGGTGATCACTGTCGAGTGGTGAAGCAGGCGATCCAATATTGCCGTGGCAACGACGGGATCCCCAAAAACACTTCCCCATTCGCCCACAGAGCGATTTGAAGTGATCAGGATTGAGCCCTTTTCGTAGCGCCGAGACACCAGTTGGAAGAACAGGTGGGCGGCATTGGCCTCGAAGGGCAGGTACCCCAGCTCGTCAATGATCAACAATTTCGGTCGCGACAGAATCGTCAACTGTTTGTCGAGCGAGCCGTCGCTGTGAGCCTTCGCCAGCATCGCCACCAAGGTAGCCGCCGTGACGAACTGGACGTTGTAATTTTGACGGATCGCCTCGCGGCCGAGGCTCACCGCCAAATGCGTCTTGCCTGTACCTGGCGGTCCAAGGAACAGAACAGTGTCACCGTGGGCGATCCAGCGGCAGGTCGCTAGTTCCCTGATCTGCCCCTGATCCAGCGAGGGCTGCGCCTCGAAGTCGAAGCCGTCCAGTTCGCGCACGAACGGGAATTGCGCCAGCTTGCTCGACATTGATATCCGCCGCTCGTCGCGCCGGGCGATCTCGCGCGATACCAGGAAGGCGAGAGCCTCCCGCAATGTCATCTTCGACCGCGCTGCCTCGTCCAGCAACGTATCGAGCTGGTCGCGGATCGCCGTCAGCTTCAGCCGGTCGAGCGTTGCGATCAGCACGTCATGATCCACAGTCGTCATCACCAGCCTCCTCCAACCACTGCTTCATATTCCGCAAGCGGCCGCAGCAAGGCAGCGGGCGCGGCCTCGATGGCCTCCTTACGAACCGGCCCGTCGAAGCCGGTAACGCCAACAAAGTGCGCCCGGTCCACAATTCGTTGTCGTCGCCCCCGGCACTGGGGATGGTTAGCGATGACCTGGCCGGCATGACGGATAATCACGCGGCCGGCCAACACTACGACCTGAACGCTTTCACCGATCAGGTGCCAAGGGACCGAGTAGCTGTTGGTATCGAGGTCGATCGCGCAATCGGCTTGAACCTTGCGAACCAGATCCCGCAATTGTCCGAAGGGTGCCCGTCCGGCCAGCGGACGTAGCGCCTTGGCTTCGTCGGCAAAACGTTCCGCCGGTTTGACACCGGTGGTGCCGTGTTCACGCTGGTCGGCAACTTCGCGTGTCCATCGATCCAGGTGCGCTTCGAACTCGGCCCAGCTCTCGAAGCGTCGCCCGGCGATCGCGTTCTTCTTGATGTAGCCGACCCCGCGCTCGTCTTTGCCTTTCGTTCTCGCCCGATACGGTGCACAGGCCCGCGGCGTGAAGCCCCAATAACGGGCAAAAGTATGCAGTCGCGCGTTGAAGCTTACCTCTCGCGTCACCGCATCATGATGCTCGACCAGGGCTTTCGCATTGTCGATCAGCACTTCCGCCGGAATCCAACAAACCGCAGAAAGGCGCCTTCCATCCCCTCGAACCAGTCCGCCTGCCGCTCCCTCAGTGACGCGCGAGCGTGCATCCGTCGCGAATAGCCCAACGTCGCCACGAACAGATGAACCCGAGCCCGCTCGCCGCCGATCCATACCTTCGTATCACCGAAGTCGATCTGCATCTGATGGCCTGGCGCCGTCTCAAAGCGGACTGTCGCCCGCTTCTGTGCTTTTAGCTCTCGCCGCCACTGCCGAACTCGAAGCTCAACTGAACGCAGACCGATGGTGATTCCATGCTCGCTCGCCAACTCCTGGCGGATTACATCCGCATTGCCGTCGTGCCGGAAAAAACGCTCGCGAAGCCAATCATCAAGCCCGTCGAACCCCGTGCGCCGAACAGGCTGTTTGAACGGTGCAACTCCGCCTTCTCGAAGATAACGCCGGACCGTATTGCGGGCGCATCCGAACTCCTTCGATAGACGTTTGGCGCCCCAACCGAGCTCGTGCAGCCGCAACATCGCCACCACCTCATCAGCCTGAAGCATATCCCCGTCCTGCATCGTTCGCGACAATGCAGGATGCGATAAAATCGTGCTCGTCATCCATCATTCCTCGTTTTGACACGAGGGGTCAGTTCTTCGGTTCGTCAGGGGGTCAGTTTTTCATTTCGCCCGACAGAACCTACGGAAATGCGGTAAACAACCCGCGCACAAGAGTATGCCAACCGTCGTCGAAAGCCCTGCCTCCAACTTTGTATATCAGCTTCATCTACACGGCTTCATCACTGCTGATGGAAGGGACACAGTCATGCCTAGACCACTTGACAACGAACATAAGAGGATTTGAAGACTCGGTTTGATAGCCAGTTATCGCACGTGAGCTCTGATGTTCATTGTAAAGGTAAATCGTGCAACCTTCGGCCTTCCTTATTATGGGCCTGGTATTTGGAGCGGCTGCGCAGGGCGGGAGACAGAGCTTTAGACAGTTGAGCAGCCAGCGACGCGAGCCAGATGGTGGCTCAGCTAGGTCCGCATGTGCGCTATCAAGGGCGCTGATCGATCCTGTCCTCCGGCCAATCGATAGGGGAAACAAACGCAACTCAGCCTCGATGCGATAGAGTTCAGCGACCTGCTAGGCGGAAACGAGCGGTTCAAATTTCTGGCTCTTCTTTAGTCATGAGAGTTCTTGCCGACGCCGCTCTTCAGAGCATAAGTTTCGAATTCCATAAGTTGTTCTTCATGGTCAGCCAGAGCTCGAAGAGCGAAGCTCCCGCGTCTCGCGGCGACCAGTTCCATGAGACATTCTACTGCGGCCAATGCGGGAGTCATCGTGTGAATAAATGAAGGAACTTCGGTGCGAACGCGGATTACCGCTTGAGAAATCTTGGCGATTGGAGACAGTTCGCTGTCCGTCAAAGCGACGAGTTTTGCACCACGGGATACGGCAAACTCGGCTGCCTGTACTGTGAAGCGAGTGTAAGGGTTGACTGTGACCGCTAGCAAAATGTCTTCTGGGCCGACAGACCGAAGCGCATCATCGGAGGCACCGCCCATCCCATCGATCAATGTTGTAGGAGAGCCAAGCAATGATCCAACATGGTGCATTAGATAGGCGATGGGAAAGCTTGAACGGCGGCCGACGCAAAAAATTTGTTTCGCCTCCGCTATTAGGTCGGCTGCTGCCGCCAACGCGGCAATCGCGGGCGGCTGCGCGAACCTGCTTAGATGACCCTGCAAAGCATTCACTGTATCGCATATGAGGACGCCATCGCCCCCGATCTCCGCTCGTGCCAATAACTCCTCTCCACTCCCACCGAAGCTTTCCGGCCGTTCCCTGACCCTATCGGCGAATACCTCCTTTAATTTGTCGAAACCGTCGAAGCCAAGGCGTTTTGCAAGTCTCGTTAATGTTGCCGGAGGCACTCGTGCTCGGCGTGCCTGCTCCCTCATTGACAGCAGTGCGACCTCTGTCGGATGGTCAACCAACCAACGCGCAGCGACCTTCATTTGCCGAGGAAATCGCTCATAGTTGTTCTTTATGAGACTTGTGGTGGGACAATCCATTCTTACTTCCTGAAGTCTATTAGGCAAATGCTTAAGCGACAAAGGCTTTTCCTTGGTCTATGGATTAAGGTCGCCGTCTTCGTTGACAAACGTGACCATTCCGCGATGCCTCAAACAGCCCGTGTTGCCTACGGCATCCACGTGCTTAAGCGTTCCCCGGGACCTGGTTTGATTGAAACTTTCTTGAAGATCAGGCGATGTCAACCCAAGCGCACCAACATCGTCAGGAGAATCAGGACGGCGCCGAACATGAAATTACTCGATGTGCGGCACGCTGTCTTCTACTTCTCATCATCATAATCTCGTCCTTGACGTTAAGATCGGCAGTCCATTGCTTCGCAATAGGAAGCAAGCAAAAGATGTGCCAACTCCGCAGAATTAGCCAACGAAGGGGTTATCTCCACTGTTCGTAAGCGGACAGGCCATCCCACGTAGCATGGAGACGCGAAATCGCTCATTTTCAGCATGAATCATGCTGGGAATCCTATGAGTGAAGATATGAATCATGATCGTACGTTCGAAATTCTGACGGCGGAGCCGGTGCGAACGCGGCGGAAACCGAAGTCGTGGTCAGATGAGGCGAAAGCTCTGATCCTGGAGCAAGCGTTGGCTCCGGGCGCAAATGTCTCTGCGGTCGCGCGTGCCCATGGAATGGACCCATCGCAGCTCTTTGGATGGCGGCGCGTAGCCCTTGCATCTGGTTCGGTTCAGCGGTTGAGAGCAACCGAAAACGATGAGGCCTTTACTCGTTTCGAGGCGGTGCGGACGGACACTGTCGAGATCCAGGTGGGCGACACGACACTTCGCGTCAGCGCTTCGATCGATCCGGCGCTGCTGAGCGGCATCGTCAGGGCGGTACGGCAAGCATGATCGCTTCGGGTGTCGTGGTCTATGTGTCGTGCCAACCGGTCGACTTCCGCAAAGGCGCGGCCTCGCTGATGGCCCTGGTGCGCGATGGCGGCCTCGACCCCTTTTTATGCATCGGGTGAGATTTTGTGGCGGAGCCGTCATGGCGCCAGCCGGGGACTGCCAAATCTGGCATCTTCCGCCACATAATGTTTTAGCTTAGATGCTGTTCAGCAGTTGCAGAACGGCATCGGTGGGCCGGAAGCGCGTCCCGTAATCGCCCTTGATGCCCGCCTTTTCGAGTCCGTTACGCATCATCTCGACATCCGCGGCGGCATAGCGGTGGGTGGTGGCGACCTGTGCGTGCCCGAGCCAGGCTTGAATCGTCAAAAGATCCACGCCGGACTGGAGAAGCTTCATGGCAAGGGAGTGCCGGAAGATGTGTGGCGATATGGGCTTTTCGGCCAAATCCGGCCTTGTGGCCACTGCCTTGGCCGCCGCTCGTCGTACGATGTGGGTCGCCCCGAAGCGCGTCAGGCGCTCATTGTGGGCACCGATAAAGATCGGTCGTGGTTCGTGGTTGGTGATTCCGCGCTCGCGCAACAAGGCCGCCAGCGCTCTCGCCAGATCCTGAGGAACGGGGATGACGCGATCTCTGCGCCCCTTACCGTGCAATAGCACCTGCGAGTGCGGGCGTCCCAACTGAAGGTCGTCAGCATTGACACCGATGGCTTCGGAGACCCGCGCGCCGGTCCGCGCCAGGAACAGCAGAAACGCGCGGTCGCGCCGACCACGGGGCGTCCTCTGATCGGGCGCCGCAATGACGGTGTCCACTTCTGCGTCGGTGAGATGGTGCGTCACCTCAATGTGCGCGCGTTTTGTGGGAATCGTCAGCACGCGTTGCGCGACACCAAAGGACGCCGGGTCGGCGGCTGCCACATGGTGGAAGAAAGATCGTATCGCAGCTAGTCGGGCATTACGCGTGGCGACGGTGTTGTTCCGCTTCTCCTCGAGTTCGTCGAGAAATGCGAGAACGAGGTCTCGATCGAGATCTTCGAGCACCAACGCCGCCGGCCTCTTCCGCAACCTGGCGGCGGCAAAGAGGATCAGCATGCGCAAGGCGTCGCGATAGCTCGCGACAGTCGCGGGAGTGGCGTTGCGCTGCTTGGTTAGGCGCCGGCGAAAGTAGGATTCCAGGAGCGGCGCCAGGAGCAGATGTTCGCTCATGCTGCACCTCCATCGAGGAAAGCGCGGTCCGCCGCAATGGCGAGAAGATCCGCCGAACCAGTGAGGTAGTAAGCGGTATCGCTGTAGCTGGCGTGGCCGAGATAGGTGGCGAGCAACGGGAGCAACGCCTGAACGTCTGCGCGCTGTTGATGCCAGAAGCTGAGGCGGGTCACGGCGAACCGGTGCCTGAGATCGTGCGGCCTTAAGGGCTTACCGCCATCAAGGCCGGAGAGCTTACGCACCTCGGCAAAACCGTTTTGCAGGCCGGTCGCTGAGAGGCGGTTGCCACGAGAGCTGAGGAAGAAGCCCTGGTCCTTGGGCGTGGGAAAAGCGGCGTCACGCTCACTGGCGTAGTGGCGAAGGGCAGCCTGGGTCGTCGTGTGAACTGGAACGAGACGGTCCTTGCGGAACTTCGTCTTCCGAACGAGAAGAACCCCGTTGGTCAGATCGACGTCGGAACGATCAAGCCTTACCACTTCGCCAGATCGCAGTCCCGAGCTTGCCAACAATCCGATTAGCGTTGCCATCGTCCGCCCCCTGAGAGGGATGCTTGGCGAAATGCGCGCACATGCGTCGATGAGCGACGCCAACTCTGACTCGCTGAGGATCCGCGGCGGCGGAATTGCCCTGGATCTGGGAAAGACCCTACGCTCCAAGCTCTCGGTTTGGGCGTCATAGACGGCGAGATACTCGTAGAATCTGCGGAGCACGCCGTGACGAGTGGTGCGGCTGTTGGCGGCCCCGCCGAACGATAGGACGAAGTCCAGCGCCATCGTCCGGGTGGCGGGCGCGTCGATTTGAGTGCGTTCAACGTAGCGGACAAAAGCGCGCAACGTACCAGCTTGCTTACTGAAGGCATAGCCGAGCGAGTGGCGCAGTTCGATGTAACGCTCAACCTTCTCGCCGAGGAATCGGGCAAAGGCGGTCATGCGGCGCCTCCCGGAAAGGGGAGTGCGACCTCGGCGAGTTGCGAGGCCGCAACCTTCACGTACAACGCCGTTGTGTTGATGCTCCGGTGGCCAAGAAGATCGGCGACCTCGTTGATTGGCCTTTGCTGCCTGACGAGCTGGGTGGCAAGGCTGTGGCGCAGGAGATGCGCACCTGCGACTCGCCCAAGTTCGACCCCGCCATGCCGCAACCGCTTCCGCACGATCCTCGAAACAGGCGACGCGCACTTGAACGGCCCCAGCGGCGGCGTGAAGGACAGGAACAGATACGGACTATCCACCTTCGGTCGAGCGCGCAGGATGTAATCGGCGAGTGCGGCGCCGGTCTCCTCTAGGAGTGGCACCACCCGATCACGCTTGCCCTTGGTGCGCCGGACAAAAACCTCGCCAGTACGCCAGTCGATATCCTTCAGCCGAATGGCGCGTAACTCGCCGTTGCGAATGCCCGTAGTGGCGAGCAGCAGCAGGACGGCTCGATCGCGGATGTCGACCGGCGTCGTTGCGCCGATCGCATCGATCGCCTGCCGAACGTCATCCCATGCAAGGCGTGGCGGCAAATGTGCCAAACGCCAAGAGGGCGTCCTTGGGACAACGCCGGCGAGATCTTGGCGATGGTAGCCAGCCCAATACAAAAACCGAAGAAATGTTCGAGTGTGAGCAGTCGCTGCCGTGCGGCTGCCGGAGGTCGCCGATAGCGACAGCCGATGCTCGACAGCAGCAAGGACCTGCTCAGCCGTCAACGGCTCGAGGTCCTGGCCGAGATGGTGATGGCGGAACCAATCCAGAAAGCGGCGGCCGCCCAGAAGAACGCCTCGCGGCAAACTGGCTAAAGCGCGCAATCCGGCTCAGGTAAATCTTGGCAGACGCTCGCTTATAACCGAGCGTGAAAAAATGCTCCGCGAAGCGATCCATCTCGCCGCCGAGCGCACCGCTACGCAGACGCTTGAGTACCCCACGATACGAAAAATAGAAGTCGAGCATATTGCCCCTCCAGTATTGCGGCGCAGGGGGATCCCGCGCCCGTCAGAGAGGCATGAAATATTATGTGGCGGAGAATTCTAGATTTGGCAGTCCCCGGCTGGCGCCGTAATGGCTCCGCCACAAAATCTCACCCGATGCATAAATATGGTTATGTGGCGCGCCACATAACCCTTTAACGGTGCGCTTTATGTATTCCGCTCGAAACGTGCAGACCGGATCCGCATTGTTTGGTGGGATGGCAGTGGGGTCTGCCTTTACGCCAAAATAATCGAAGAAAATGGCTTCTGCTGGCCTGTCCCGTCTGCTGCCCGCGTCCGTCTCGACCATGCGCAATTGATGGCACTTCTGGCCGGAATGGATTGGAAAAAGATCCGCCCCGCCAAGGTGCGCCGGCCACTTTCGATCGGCTGATGACGACGTGCGGCAAGTTGAATCATGTTGCTGTAAGTGTTGGGAAATCGGCTGATTTTATGCTCTATTACGCGCATGATTTTACCCGGTCCCGACCTTCCTGACGACATCGATGCGCTGAAAGCGATGATCATCGCTTTGAACGCAGAGAAGGCTGCGACTGACGCCGAAATTGCCCGAATGAAGGCTGTCCAACAGAAAGCCGACGAGCGGATCACCACTTTGACGGCGATCTTGAAGGTTTTGCAGCGGGCCCAAAACGGTACGCGCTCCGAGCGACTGCGGCTGGCGATAAACGACGAGCAGATAGACTTCGCTTTTGAGGAGGTCGAGACTGGCCTTGCGGCGATTGACAGCGAGCTCGGCCAAGTGGGCAAAGAGCGGCCAAAAAGGGAGGCGCGGCCACGCAAAGGTTTTGCCGCCCATCTCGAACGCATCGAGGAAGTGATCGAGCCGGAGATCCCCGACGACTGCCAAGGCTTGGAAAAGGTTCTGATCGGCGAGGACCGATCCGAGCGGCTTGATGTCATACCGCCGAAGTTCAGGGTCATCGTCACACGCCGCCCGAAATATGCCTTCCGCGAACGTGACGGCGTGCTGCAGGCTTTGGCGCCCGCGCATATCATCGAAGGTGGGCTGCCGAGCGAACGGTTGCTGGCCTATATCGCCGTGTCGAAATACGCCGATGGTCTTCCGCTCTACCGGCAGGAGGCGATCTATCTGCGCGACAGCGTGGTTCTCAGCCGCTCTTTGATGGCCCAATGGATGGGGCATCTGGGCTTCGAGCTGCGGATCTTGGCGGATTACATCTTGGAACGCATTAAAGCCGGAGAGAGGGTTTTTGCAGACGAGACCACCTTACCGACGCTGGTCCCCGGCTCTGGTAGAACGATGAAGGCGTGGTTATGGGCCTACGCTTGCGATGACCGACCGTTTGGCGGGTCTGGCCCGCCGATGGTTGCCTATCGCTTCGAAGACAGCAGGGGTGGCAAGTGTGTCGCGCGTCATCTCGCCGGGTTCAGCGGCATCCTGCAAGTGGATGGGTACTCGGCTTATACCAGCATGCTCAAGGAGCGCGCCAAGTCCGGCAGCAATGAAACGATCAAGCTTGCCGGATGCTGGGCACATTTACGCCGAAAGTTCTACGAGCTGCATGTCGGCGGCATTAATGACGCTGCAACGGCGTCGATCACAGCCATGACGGAACTTTGGAAGGTCGAGGACGAGATCCGCGGCAGTGATGCCGAAACGCGCGCGAGGCGCCGTCAGGAGACGTCCGCTGGCATTGTCGCCGATCTCTTCCAGTTGTGGGAGAAGGAACTCTCCAAAGTCTCCGGAAAGTCCAAGACTGCTGAGGCGATACGCTACGGCCTGACACGCCGGGAGGCGCTGGAGCACTTCTTGACGGACGGCCGCGTCGAAATCGACTCCAACATAGTCGAGCGTGCCATCCGGCCCCAAACCATTACGAGGAAGAATAGTCTCTTTGCCGGCAGCGAGGGCGGCGGAGAGACATGGGCGACGATCGCCACACTTCTGCAGACGGCAAAAATGAACAACGTCGATCCGCTTGCCTGGCTATCTCAAACGCTCACCCGCATCGCAAATCGCTGGCCAGCCGCTGATATTGAGCTGCTCATGCCATGGAACTTCAAACCAGACGCCGTCGGCTAACCGCTTACCACTGTTCAACTATTTAGGTGAGGATGGGGCAACGCGCAGGGCCGAACTCCGTGTCATGAATCCGACAAATCAACCGCAGTACCCAACAAGCTTAAGGGTCGTACTTTTTAAATAGCGGCAACCCATTACGAGTGGCGCCAACGAAGACGCCCGTCCGGCCGCACGATCGGAGAATGAACCGGTTCGTGCGAGCCGCGGTGCCCAAAACTACGATAAATGCCCTCCCCCCATTGCTTTGGCTCTGCCATGCCTCCAAGAGGCAAGCGTAGCTTTATACGCTTGAGTGGACGGACTTCTCCAGAATGTCCAAGCCACGCTGCAAGATCTGCCGTTCAATTGTCAATGGAGGAAGAAGCTTAATAACCTGATCTTCAGCGCCACATCGCTCTACTACAAGCCCGTCTTCAAAGGCTTTCCGTACGATTTCCCCCGCCAATTTGCCCGTACTGCAGTCGAGCCCCACCATCATGCCCCTTCCACGTACGGTAATGTTGGAATTTCGGTTGCTTTGGGCGACTTCCTGAAGGCGCTCTCTTAGAATGCATCCTGTTTCGACAACTCCTTTAGATAGCTTTTCATTTGTCCAGTATTTTCGCAAAGCAGCAGTCGCTGTCACGAGTGCGAGATTGTTGCCCCTAAAGGTTCCACTGTGTTCGCCTGGTTGCCATACGTCAAATTCGGGTTTGAGCAGCAGGAGCGACAGCGGCAGCCCACAACCGCTGAGAGACTTAGACAAGAGAACGATGTCTGGAGAAATGTCCGCAAACTCAAAGCTGAAAAAATCGCCAGTTCGTCCGCAGCCCGCTTGAATGTCATCAATAATCAGGAGGATCTCGTTCTTCCTGCAAAGCCGCTCTAGCGACTGCAACCAGTTTCTGCTCGCAGGATTGATGCCGCCCTCACCCTGAACGGTTTCGAGAATAACAGCTGCAGGCAAATCGACGCCACTGCTACCATCCGCAAGCACTTTGTCCAGATATTCCGTAGTATCCTGATCAGGCCCCCAATAACCGTCGTAAGGCATGAAGACCGCGCCGGAAGGAGGAAGACCTGCCGCATTTCGGAAGTATCGATTACCAGTTACAGCAAGCGCGCCCAGGCTCACCCCATGATAACCGTTGGTGAATGAAACGACGCTATGACGTCCAGTGACCTTGCGTGCAAGTTTCAAAGCTGCCTCGACGGCATTGGCGCCAGTGGGACCGACAAACTGAAATTTGTATGAGAGACCGCACGGGCGCAAAATCAGGTCGTCAAAAAGCTCCATAAACTCTCTTTTCGCCGGCGTAGCCATGTCTAACCCATGAATAACTCCATTTGAATGCAGGTATTCCACGGCAGCACTTAGGATGTGCGGATCATTGTGACCGTAGTTAAGGGCACTCGCGCCGGAAAGAAAATCAATGAACGCACAACCATTTTCGTCTTCGAGGATGGCTCCTGCCGCTTTCGTGAACACCACGGGGAATGATCGGGAATAGGATCGCACGTTCGATTCATGGTTTTCAAAGGCAAATAGGGAATTGGAAATGCTGTCATTACTCACGATTATTTCCTCAACCAGATGCCATGACCCACCAGCGCCTGTACCCCTCGCCAATTACCGCGAGATCTTAGCAATGCTCCGAAAGCGGGCTCCATTTTGAAAGTTTCCGCAACTCTATACGGCCATTGCCAACTGTGCTCCTACCTAGAATGATAGTGTTCCTACTTGCCTATTGTTCGTCGCAGGAAAACAGGCCTGCGGCAGTGGCGGCACTATCACTTAGCGACGAACGAACATCGCCTCCTACAACTCGATAAATCCGAAATTTAACGCCTTAATAGCCGCGACGGTTCTACTCGCAGCGTCTAATTTTCTCATGACGTTTTTAATGTGAAAATTAACAGTATTTTCAGATATACTCATAATAATTCCAATGTCCCATGACGACTTTCCCCGTGC